>NZ_CALFQK010000126.1:0-62310 GCF_937921195.1 uncultured Salinicola sp. | reverse complement strand
TGGCAGCGCGCCTTCGACATCGGCTGGCAGATCAGGCCACGAGCGTGGCGGGCCATGAAGTTGATATGGTCGGCCTCGACACACTCGGCCGCCATGATGATGTCGCCCTCGTTCTCGCGATCCTCGTCATCCATCAGGATGACCATCCTGCCCTGCCGGATCTCTTCCAGCAGGACATCGATGCCGGCCAACTGATTCGATTGCGCTGTCGTCATTGATGACTCGTCCAATGAAACCGCCGTCTACTGAAACCGCCGTCTACTGAAACCCCAGGGGTCGATGCGGCACAGCCTACCTGTCGCGGGACGCGGACGCTACTGTCGGGTGGCGGCGACGCGGTGCGCTATCGGGGACGCCGCCACTCCGCCGGAGTCAGCCATCCCTGAGCGGGCGTGCCGAGATACGCCAGTCGTCACCCAGCGCCCGGATGTCGTCGATCTTCAGCCGCCGCTGCTGGCTCATCGTCGCCAGCCCCGGCAACGCGAACAGTGGCCGCGCCTCGCTGCCCAGCAACGTGGCCGCCATGAACAGTTCGAGACGGTCGACACAGTCGGCCTCGAGCAGCGCGCCGGCCAGCGTGGCACCGGTCTCGACCAGCACCTCGTTGCAGGCTTCCCGGGTGGCGAGATGGCGCAGCAGGGCCGTGAACTCCACGCGCCCCTCGGCATTGGCCGGCATCACCACCACCTCGGCGCCAGCGGCCTCGAGCCTGCGACGCCGCTCGCTCATCTCCGCCTGGATCGTGAATACCAGCGTCCGCCCCGGTTCGCTCAGGCACGCCGCCGCCAGCGGCATGCGCAACTGACTGTCGAGGATCACTCTGAGAGGCTGACGCCGGGCGATCGCTTCGGCATCGTCGAGCCCCAGTTGATCGGCGCGCACCGTCAGCCGGGAGTCGTCGAGGATGATCGACTCGACGCCCGCCAGAACCGCGCTGGACTCGGCCCGCAGTCGCTGGACCTGCCGCCGCGCGGCCGGACCGGTGATCCACTGGGACTCTCCGTTCGCCATCGCGGTACGGCCATCCAGGCTCATCGCCATCTTCAGCGTGACCCTCGGCAACCCTTCGCGCATGCGGCGGATGAAACCGGGATTGAGCCGACTGGCGGCCTCTTCCCGCAGCCCCACGGCGACATCGACGCCGGCGTCGCGCAGCATCGCGAACCCCCGGCCCGATACCTGCGGGTTGGGATCTTCCATCGCCGCGACGACCCGGGTCACGCCCGCCTCGATCAAGGCCAGGCTGCAGGGCCCGGTGCGCCCGGTGTGCGAGCAGGGCTCGAGCGTGACGTAGGCGGTCGCTCCCCGAGCCGCCTCGCCGGCCATCCGCAGCGCGTTGATCTCGGCGTGGGGCTCGCCGGCCCGTACGTGAAAGCCTTCCCCGACGATCCGGCCATCCCTGACCAGCACGCAGCCGACCCGAGGGTTGGGATCACAGCTGTAGCGGCCCTGCCAGGCAAGCTGGATCGCCCGGTCCATGCAGGATTGCGGGGAGAGGGATTCGAGGATCGAGATGGATTCGGGGATCGATGACGACATGAGGGCTCGCTCGGTAGCAGGGAAAGCGAGGAGACGATAGTGACGGGACAGGCATCGACTCAGCGCTGGCCGCCCTCGTCACCCGACGAAAGATTCGGCTCCTGGGACAGCCGGTCGATCTCGGCGCGAAACTCGTCGAGATCCTGGAAACGGCGATAGACGGAGGCGAAGCGAATATAGGCCACGTGATCGAGGCGCTGCAGCGTCTCCATCACCTCTTCGCCCACTTCTCGCGCCTCCACTTCGCGATCGCCTCGGGCTCGCAACCGCTGGCGAATCCGCTCGACCGCCGCCTCGAACGACTCCACGCTGACGGGGCGTTTCTCCAGCGCACGTGCCATGCCCGCGCGCATCTTCTGCTCGTCGAAACTCTCGCGAGAGCCATCGGACTTGACCACCCGGGGCATCACCAGCTCGGCGGTTTCATAGGTCGTGAAGCGCTCTCCACACTCTGCGCACTGACGACGGCGACGCACCTGATCCCCCTCGGCCACCAGGCGGGAGTCGGTCACCTTGGTATCGTGCGTACCACAGAAAGGGCAATGCATCGTCGGGGTCTACCTGTCAGCGTGGGCGATGAGCGCGATCGCCGCTCTTGTTGATGAATGCGGTAAGAAGCCGTATGAGAACAAGAGTGTACCGGTTTGGGCAACATAGCGGAAATACGCGAAAAAGCCTCGGCCATTTTGATGTTGGCCCATCTTCTGCAAGGATGTTGTGACAATCTTTGACAACGACGTCCTTGACAACGACGCCTCGAATCCCAGATCGCGTACGTCAACCGCCGATACCAGGAATCGCCCATGCCCAGCCGTGTCGCGAATTATCCCGCGCTTTCCGAAGAAGCCTTCATGGCCCGCGCCAGCGCGCGCCTGGAGGAGGTATATGGACCCCGCCGCGACGAGATCATGCGGCGCCTGATGACGCTGCTGATGCACCAGCGCAGTGCGCTGGACACCTCGCCGCGCCCCACCTGGAGCGAGCGCGACCAGATATTGATCACTTATGGCGACACCATCGTCGATGGCGAGCGTCCGCCGCTGGAGGTGCTGGACGACTTTCTCACCACGCGTCTCAACGGCACGTTCAGCGGCCTGCACATCCTGCCCTTCTTCCCCTGGAGCAGCGACGACGGCTTCTCGGTGATCCACTATCGCGAGGTGAACCCCAAGCTCGGGGACTGGCAGGATATCCGCCGCCTCGCCTCTCGGGTGGACTTGATGGTCGATCTGGTCATCAACCATGTCTCGCGCGATTCGCTGTGGTTCATCGACTATCTCTCGGGTACGCAGCCGGGGCGTGACTACTTCATCGAGATGGACCCGGAAACGGACCTCTCCATGGTCACGCGGCCGCGTAATTCGCCGCTTCTGGTACCGGTATCGACGCGTCGCGGCACGCGCCACCTGTGGGCGACCTTCTCCGAAGACCAGATCGATCTCAATTTCGCCAATCCGGACGTACTGCTCGAATTCATCGGCATCCTGCTCTTCTACGTCCAGCAGGGCGCTCGCATCATCCGCCTCGACGCCATCACCTACCTGTGGAAGGAAGTCGGCACCACCTGCGTCCACCTGCCCCAGACCCACGCCATCGTGCGCCTGCTGCGGGCGGTTCTGGATTTCATGGCACCGGGGACACTGCTGATCACCGAGACCAACGTGCCGCACCACGAGAACATGAGCTACTTTGGCCTCGAAAGACAGGGCCTCGAGAGACAGAGCCCGGAAAGACAGGGCAGGAGCGACGGCGAAGCGTCGCAATCGATGCCCGACGAAGCGCACATGATCTACCAGTTCACGCTGCCTCCCCTGCTGGTGCACACGCTGACCAGCGGGGACGCCACCACGCTGGCCGACTGGGCGCGCAGCCTGCCGGCGCTGCCGCCGGGCTGCACCTACTTCAACTTCACTGCCAGCCACGACGGCATCGGCGTGAGAGCCCTGGAGGGACTGCTGCCAGCGCACGAGCTCGAGATTCTGCTCGAACTGATGCACCGCTTCGGCGGCTACGTCAGCATGAAGACCAACGCCGACGGCAGCGACTCCCCCTACGAGATCAACATCACCTACTACGACGCCATGAAAGGCACCCGCCGCGGGCCCGATGCCTGGCAGGTGGAGCGCTTCCTTTGCAGCCAGAACCTGATGCTGGCACTGCAGGGGATACCCGGCATCTATTTCCACAGCCTGACCGCGACGCTCAACGACCACGGTGGCGTGGAACGCAGCGGCAAGCTGCGCTCGATCAACCGTCGCCGCTGGCCCAAGGAGGAGCTCGACGAGCTCATCGACAGCCGCAGCACACCGACCCGCGAGGCATTCACGTCACTGAAGCGGCGACTCAACATCCGCGCCAACGAGCCCTGCTTTCACCCCGAAGCCGCTCAGCGAGTGGTGGATACGCCGCCCGGCATCTTCGCCATCGAGCGCGGACCGCTCGCCAACGGTCGTCGCCTGCTGGCGATCTACAACATCAGCGATACGCGCCAGCCGCTGGAGATCGAGGAGTTGAACGACGGCGAGTGGTACGACGTGCTCAAGGATGGCAAGCGCTGGAGCCCGCATCCCGAGGAGCGCGACATCCTCCGGCCCTACCGCAGCCTGTGGCTGGTCCAGCCTTGAGGCATCCGGGCCGCGGGTAGGGAGAATCGAGGCGACCCTCCCCACCCGCGGCCCGACCTCCGGCAAGCGCGCGGATCACGCCTACAGGACCACCTCTACACGTCCCCGGAATTATCCAGTTCCACCGCTTCGAACAGCCGATCCTGGAGGTCGGGAATCGCCGCCTGGACCCGATTCCAACTGGGGATGAACGGCTTGTCCCGCGGGGATTCGAAGAAGGCGGCGCCGGCCTGCATGATGTTGTCGGCGAACAGCTCCACGGCGGCCTCCTCGCTGTGACGGTCCAGCTTGAGCCCATTCATGGCGGCATCGTGGTCGTAGGCCTCGATCAGATCCAGCGCCACGCGATAGTAGGTGGCCTTGACCGTGCGGAAGCTCTCGACGCTCATCTCCACGCCTAGCGTCGCCAGCTTGCGATACATCGCCTTGGCGATGTCCATGCTCATCCGGTTGAGACCGCCGCTGGGGTCCTCCTCGGAGACCGGCTGGTGCTTGTGGTCGTAGGCGTCGGCGATGTCCACCTGACACAGCCGCTTGGTCGAGAAGTTCCGGTGAACTTCGGAGAGCACGCCGATCTCCAGCCCCCAGTCGCTGGGGATGCGGATGCCGTCGAGCACGTCGGCACGCATGGAGAACTCGCCGGAAAGCGGATAGCGATAGCTGTCGAGATAGTCGAGGTAAGGCAGCGGCCCATAGATCATCTTGAAGGCCCGGATCAGCGGCGTGACCATCAACCGCGCCACCCGGCCGTTGAGCTTGCCGGACGCGATGCGCGAGTAATAACCCTTGCAGAACTCGTAGTGGAAGCGCGGGTTGGCAACCGGATAGATCAGCCGCGCCAGCAGGCCGCGATCGTAGGTCACGATATCGCAGTCGTGCAGCGCGATCGCCTCGGCCTTGCCCGACGCCCGCACGTAGCCGGAGCAGTACCAGACGTTGCAGCCCTTGCCCGGCTCCAGGGGGGCGAGATTTTCCTGCGCCAGTTCCTGCTGGAGAGCCTGGAGTCGCGGACCGTCGTTCCACAGGATGCGGTGGTGCTGAGGCAGTCGGGAGAAAAAGTCCCGCGCCTTGAGAAACTGCTCACGATCGGCCCGGTCGAGGCCGATGACGATCTCGCTGAGATAGGGCACCTTGCACAGCTCATCGACGATGTGCGAGAGCGCCGGCCCCTCCAGCTCGGAATAGAGCGACGGCAGGATCAGTCCCATCGGCCGGCTGCGCGAGAACTGCTTGAGATCGGTCTCTAGAGCCTCCACCGAGCGCCGAGTCAGGTTGTGGAAATTGGTAACGATACCGTTCTGATAGAAATCACTCATGAAGCGCCCTCTTCCTATTGTCGTCTTGGCGTCGGTCCGTGACGCCTGTCATCAGGTCGATATCAGCGACTACTGTGGCTCGCCACTCTCCCATCCCGGTTCCCGGGTCAGCCAGTGCTCGACACCCTCCGACCACCCGGCCGGCCCTCGCGCCCGCGTTCGATAGACCCGGGCATTCTCCAGTGTCATCGCCTGGCCGTGGCCGGCGGCGATGATCACGGCCATGTCCGTCGTCGACAGCAGCGCCAGATCGTTGGGCCCATCGCCGAGGCCCAGCGTCCTCGGCCGATAGCCACGCAACGACTCGAACCGGGCCACCAGCCATTCGGCGGCCTGCCCCTTGTCGACCGCGCCCATGACGTGCCAGAAACGGCCGCCCCGGGTCAGGCGGAGACCATCGACGCGCAGCGTCTCATGCAGAGCTTGCAGTTTGGTGTCGTCGTCTTCCCACACCAGCGGTTCGCTCCCTTCACGGATCATCGCCTGTTCGGCACCGGCGGCGCTGAGCCCCGTGAGCTCCCGGACCTCGGCCAGATCCATCTCCCCCATCCGGCGGAAGCGCAGGCCATGGCGCTCGCGCACCACGTCCAGGCGGCGTCGGATGAAGTCGACATCCATGCTCGGCGTCTTGACCACCAGGCCATCCGGCGATGCCGGATCACGATCCAGTCGCGCATGCTGCCAGGATGGCGGCAGGCCGATCACGGCGCCGTTCTCGGCGATGAAGGGCGTCTGCTCCAGCCCCAGCTCATGCCGGAGCGCCAGCAGTTCGGCACGGGTCTTGCTGGTGGTGGGAATGACCGGGATCGCCCGCTGTTCGAGACGATGCAGCCAGGTCGAGGCTGGCTGCCAATCGTAGGTATCGTGGTCCAGCAGCGATCCATCGAGATCGGTGAACACCAGCAACGGTGGTTGGTTCAAGGTCGGCTGTGTCATGGCTTCACCCGCATCGCATCACCTCATCATGTCGTACGCGATCGGCTGCGTGTCGGCAGTCGTATAGGTGAAGGTAGCACGTATCATGCCAAACACGACGGCCCGCGCCATGGGTACGGGTCGCGGGCCGTCGGCGGCGATGTCGAACCCTCGCCGCGTGTGCCGTTGCACCGCTTTGGTGCATCAATGGTTCAATGGGCGGGGCAAGTTCAGTATCGGACGTGTCTTGCCGCGATCGCGATGACGCCGGCCAGTGTCGCGCGATCGCTGTCGATCGCCTCGACCTCGATCCCGGAAGCTTCCAGCGCGATGGTATAACTCTGCCGTAGCGAATCGGCGCCGACGAGGTACACCTTGTCGAGCTCGGGGCGAGCCGCTGTCATGGCCCTCACCTCCTCCCCGATCAACGCGCCGGAGAGAAAGCTGCCGATTTGCGGCGATTCAAGCCCCGCGTAGAGATGGCGACTGCGGGCCTCGAACAGGGCATGCATCACCCCCCCGGGGCAGCTGGCCCGGGAGACGCCGAGTCGAAACGCCCCCTCGTCGAACGGCGCATCCTCGCGAGCCGGCTCTCCCGGCAGGGTGTGGAAACGCACCGCGTGGTAGAGTTCGCCGGTCATCATGGTGTTGAACGCCGTCATGCGGCCGGCATCGAGTCGCGCCCACTTGCTGTGCGTCCCCGGTAGACAGCAGTCGCCACCCTCCACGCCCGCAAGCGCCAGTGCACCGAAGGCCTGAACCTCTTCCCCACGCATCACGTCGACATGCTCGGGGGTCACCTGCTTGACTCCCGGCACGATCCAGACGTCGTCGAGACCCGGCGCCGCGACCACGTTCTGCGCCAGATCGGCGGCGGTGACCGGCAGTTCCAGTTGCGGCGCCTCGTGCCACCCCCGCGCGGAGCCGACCATGCCGGCCAGGTAGACCGGGGCCTTTTCAGCGCCCGAGGCCGCGCATTCAGCGCCCGAAGCCGTGCCTTCAGCGCCCGAAGCCGCGCCTTCAGCGCCCGAGGCCGCGCCGCCGCCCTCCCGCCAGTCGTCGGTCTGCGACGCGCAGTAGTGGGGGAATTCGCTCTGGCTCAGCGCGCGCAGGCCGGAGGCCGAACGCCGGCTGTCCAGCACCTCGCCGCTGGCCGTGTCGACCAGGAAGGCACGGAAGTTGCTGGTCCCCCAGTCGATGACGATCAGACGCGCCGGTGCATCGCCACTCATGCATCCGCCTCGCGTTCCTGCTGCTCGGCATAGTGGGCGACCTCGCTCAGCCGCTGCCACTCCTTGACCAGTTCGGCCGCGACCCGTCCGACGTCTTCGGCACTGCGTCCCGGCTTGTAGAGATTGCTGCCGAAGCCGAAGCCTGCCACGCCATGGGCATGCCATTCGCTCATGTTGCTCTGATCGATGCCGCCGACCGCCAGCACCGGCAACCCCTTGGGCAGGATCGCGTTGATATCCTTGAAGTAGCCCGTGCCCAGGCGTGCCGCCGGGAACAGCTTGAGCGCCGTTGCGCCGGCCTTGGCCGCGGCCAGCGCCTCGCTGGGCGTCATGCAGCCGATCATCGGTGCCAGACCGTGCTCGACCCCGGCCCGAATCACTTCCGGATCGGTGTTGGGCGTGATCAGCAGCGGCGCATCGAGATCGGCCAGACGCTTGGCATGCTCGGGGTCGAGTACCGTACCGGCGCCGATCACGACATCGTCCGGGCAGCGCTTGGCGATCGCGGCGATGCTCTCCCAGGCCCGCGGGGAGTTAAGCGGAATCTCGATCAGCTTGAAACCTGCCGCCACCAGCGCGTCGAACACCCCATCGATCTCTCCCGGGGTGATACCGCGCAGGATCGCCACCAGGGGGCGCTCGCGCAGCGCCGTTTCCAGTGCGAACTTGCGTGTCTCGTTCATTTCTCTCTCCTCGTTTCGGCCAGTCTAGGGCCGCGCGTTGGAGCGCAGCCAGCAGAGCATCAGCATGTAGCGCTCGAGAGCCAGCCGGACCACACTTTCCTGGATGCTCTGCGTCGGCGAGCAAAGACGGCTGAGCGCCAAGTACGGTGCGCTCGAGAGCCAGCCGAGCGAGCTGAAGCGCAAGGCGCCCGGCGCACAGAACCCGGAGCATATGGGGTATATGTGAGGAGTTCGCGCACCGGGCAACACGGCGATTCACTCGCGCAGGCGGCTATCGAGTGTGCCGTTACCACTCCGCGACGGAACCGTCCTCATGTGTCCAGACGGGGTTGCGCCAACGATGCCCGACCTTGGCACGCTCCTCGACGAACGCTTCGTCGATCTCGACGCCCAACCCGGGTCCCTGTGGAATCGCACAGTAGCCGTCCTCGATCGCCAGCGCGTTCTTGTCCACCAGGTAATCGAGCACGTCGTTGTCCCGATTGTAGTGGATGCCCATGCTCTGCTCCTGGATGAAGGCGTTGTGGTTGACCGCATCCACGTGCAGGGAAGCGGCCAACGTCAGCGGTCCCAGCGGACAGTGCGGAGCCAGCGCCACATCGAAGCAGGATGCCAGCGTGGCGATCTTCATGCCCTCGCTGATGCCGCCGCAATGGGAAAGATCGGGCTGGACGATATCGGCCATGCCTTCGACCAGCAGGTCGCGGAACTGATAACGCGTGTGCAGCCGCTCGCCGGTGGCGATGGGATAGCCGAGGCCCCCGGCGATGTGCTTGAGGCTCGGCAGGTGTTCCGGCAGCACCGGCTCTTCGACGAACATCGGGTGATACGGCTCCAGCTCCCGCAGCAGCGCCTTGGCCATGGGGCGATGGACGCGACCGTGGAAATCGATACCGATGCCGACATCCGGCCCCACCGCATCGCGGGCCTCGGCGACACGGGCCACCGCCTCGTCCACCTTGGCGTGAGAGTCGACGATCGCCATTTCGGCTGTACCGTTCATCTTGAATGCGGTAAAGCCCTTGTCGACCAGCGCCTTGGCGCCCGCGCCCACGTCGCTGGGCTTGTCGCCGCCGGTCCAGGCGTACATCCGCATCCTGTCGCGACAGGCACCACCCAGCAGCTGGTGCACCGGCACGCCGAGATCGCGCCCCTTCAGATCCCACAGCGCCTGGTCGATACCGGCGATGGCGCTCATCAGAATCGGACCGCCCCGGTAGAATCCCGCGCGATACATGATGTTCCACAAGTGTTCTATGCGGCGCGGATCCTGGCCGACCAGATAGTCGGAAAGTTCATGCACGGCGGCCTCGACCGTGGCGGCGCGTCCCTCCACCACCGGCTCCCCCCAGCCATAGCAACCCTCGTCGGTCTCGATCTTGAGAAACAACCAGCGCGGCGGCACCTGCCAGGTCTTCAAGCGGGTAATCTTCATGGTTCACCTGTTCTCTTCAAAGCAGTTCGTTCGATTCGGACCGGCTGACGCGAAAGCGCCGACGCGGCCCCACTGGCAGGCCCGGAGCGCCATCACGGCTCCCCGATCGAAGGCGGCATCACGATCGACGGCGGATTCTCGACCAGATCCTCCATGCCGAGGTCACGGCCGGTGCGCTTGAGCACCGACAGCGCCGCCTTGGCGGCTTCCTGCGGCTGGCGCAGGCGGATCGCCTCCATCACCCGTCGATGACGCGCCATGCTGTCATCGAGATCCTTGGCGCTATGCAGCGTGGCGCTCTGGTTGGAACGCTCGACGATCAGCGCGATGGCCGGTTTGAGCACATGACTGATCTGCGCCCAGATCAGGTTGTGGGAAGCGGCGAATATCGCCTCGTGGAACGCCACGTCGTAAGCGTTGTAGCTCTGTCCCTGCCAGTGCAGATCCGTACGCTCGAGCGTACGGATCATGCCTTCGTAGGCGGTTTCGATGGCCAGCAGGTCCGAGGCGGTGGCGTGGGTGGCAGCCAGAGCGGCAACGAACGGCTCCGCGGCCACGCGAAAGGCGAAGACTTCCCGCTGGAGATGCGGGTTGGGCTGGGCGTAGCGCGCCATCCAGGCGCTGACCTGGGGATCGAGGAGATGCCAGGAGGCCAGCTCGCAGACCCGCGTCCCCTGCCCGGAAATACGCACCAGCAGCCCCGCGTTGACCAGCTTCTGCAGGGCGCTGCGGACGGTACTGCGACTGACGCCGAAGCGCTCGCAGAGGTCGATCTCCCGCGGAATCATGGCACCGATCGCATAGCGGCCGCTGAAAACGGCCTCGGCCAGCGCTTCGGCGATATCGGGCCTCGGGAGGTTGGGGGGATCTGTCGCTGGAGGATCTGCTGCCATCGCGATGTTCAACTCACAGCCATCTATGTCCGACATAGCTTCCAGCAAGTTGACCTGCCTGGCTGTTAGACCATGGTCATAGACAAGACTAAAGTCGTAGGAAAATACACCCTGGATCCGAATTCGACCTGCACCGCGACGGTATCTCCTTGTCTCATCTTTCGCCCCCGCCTTCCACCGCCACGGACAAGCCCCTTGCTCTCCGCGACGCCGTCGGGAGGCCAGAACGACGATGCCCCTCCGAGGAGGGGCATCGTGAGCGGCAAGCCGGGTCCGATCAGCGGTAGACCGGCAGGCGGGAGCAGACGGCCTCGACCCTGGTCTTGACCTCGCCCTCGACCTGGCTGGAGTCCCCCTGCTGCATGGCGTCGAGAATATCGCAGATCCAGCCGGCCAGATCGCGACACTCGGCCTCGCCGAAGCCGCGCGTGGTCACCGCCGGGGTGCCGATGCGCAGACCGGATGTCACGAACGGGCTCTGCGGGTCGTTCGGCACCGCATTCTTGTTGACGGTGATATGGGCACGCCCCAGCGCCGCGTCGGCCTCCTTGCCGGTCAGCCCCTGCTTGACCAGCGACAGCAGGAAGAGATGGTCTTCGGTGCCACCGGAGACGACTTCGTAGCCGCGCTCGATGAAGACACCGGCCATCGCCTGGGCGTTCTTGACCACTTGCTGCTGGTAGGTCTTGAACTCGGGGTTCATCGCTTCCTTGAAGCAGATCGCCTTGGCCGCGATCACGTGCATCAGCGGCCCGCCCTGCCCGCCAGGGAAGACGGCGGACTGCAGCTTCTTCTCGATCTCGGCATCGTTCTCGGCCGACAGGATCAGGCCGCCGCGCGGACCACGCAGGGTCTTGTGCGTGGTGGTGGTGACCACATGGGCATGGGCCAGCGGGCTGGGATAGACGCCAGCGGCCACCAGACCGGCGACGTGCGCCATGTCGACCAGCAGGTAGGCACCCACGTCATCGGCGATCTCGCGGAACTTGGCCCAGTCGATGATCTGAGAGTAGGCCGAGAAGCCGGCGATGATCATCTTCGGCTGATGTTCGCGGGCCAGCTTGGCGACTTCGTCGTAATCGATCCGGCCGCTCGCGTCGATGCCGTACTGGACCGCGTTGTAGTGCTTGCCCGAGAAGCTCGGCTTGGCGCCGTGGGTCAGGTGCCCACCCGCGTCCAGGCTCATGCCGAGGACGGTGTCGCCCGGCTTGACCAGGGCCTGGAAAACCGCACCGTTGGCTTGAGAGCCGGAGTGCGGCTGCACGTTGGCGTAGCTCGCGCCGAACAGCTCCTTGGCGTAGTCGATGGCCATCTGCTCGACCACGTCGACATGCTCGCAACCGCCGTAGTAGCGCTTGCCGGGATAACCTTCCGCATACTTGTTGGTCAGCTGCGTGCCCTGGGCCTGCATTACGCGCGGGCTGGCATAGTTTTCGGAAGCGATCAGCTCGATATGGGCTTCCTGGCGCGCGACTTCCTGCTGCATCGCGTCCCAAAGGGCATCATCGAATCCGGCAATCTGCATCTCTCGGGTGAACATCGACGGGAATCCTCGGCTCGGGGATGGTTCGACTACCAGCGGCGCCAGTCAGGCATCCGGCGGCTCGATCTCAAAAATCGTCAGCGCAGTTTGAAAAGGCAGCGAGCGAAACCCAGACGAGGCAAGAAGCGGTGAGGAAGCGGAATTGACTCGAGAGTCGAGGCGCATTCCGAACCGATCTTCAACGCTGTAAGGGCGAGCGCAGGCTCTTTTCAGGTGCAGCGTGGGGCGCAATGATACCCCAGCGCTGACGGCCTTTCCTATGAAAGTCCGTCATGCGCTGAACCATAATTTCTCACGTTGGCTTTAGCCTGGTTAAAACATGCCCGGGGGCGTCATCCGCCGTCCCGCCCCCGCCAGAATTCGCTCCCTGCGGCCGTGCCGTGATCCCTCAGGTCTCTCCCAGCAGCCGCAGGCTGGCCATCGGCGCCTGCCGTCGTGTCCCGCGAGACAGCAGAAAGCCGATGCCGCCCACGACCCCGGCGCCCAGGATCGGCATGATCCCCCACATCAGCCAGTGCATTCTTGGCACCAGCCCCAGCCAGCCGTAGATACCCAGCGCCGCCATCTCCGCCAGCGCGGCCCCCAGCAGGCCGCTGGCAAAGCCCAGCAGGGCGAACTCGGACCACTGCATGCGGGAAAGCGTCCGGTTACCGGCACCGAACACCCGCAGCAGGGCGCCTTCGTGGGCACGTGCCGGGCGGCTGGCGGTCAACGCCGCGTAGAGTACGCTGATGCCTGCCAGCAGCACGAAACCGAGCACGAACTCGATGGCCTGGGTCACCTGAACGAGGATGCCGCGAACCTGTTCCAGCAACGCCTCGACGTTGAGCACCGACACACCAGGATATCGCTGCACCATCTCGCCCAGCAGTTCGTTGCCGTCGCCGGGGAGATGGAATGACGTGATGTAGCTGTGACCGAAGCCATCCAGCGCACCGGGGGGAAAGATGATGAAGAAATTGGGCTGAAAGCTCTCCCAATCCAGATGGCGAAGGCTGGTGATTCGGCCCGTGATGCTGTCACTGCCAATGGTGAAGGTCATCTCGTCGCCCAGCGAGAGGCCAAGCCGCCCCGCCAGCTCCTCCTCGACCGAGATCGGCACGGCGCCATCGCCCGACGCCGCACCGGTATCGAACCAGCGCCCCGCGGTGATCCGGTTGCCTTCCGGCAGGTCGGCACGCCAGGTCAGGTTGAGATCCCGGCGTAGCGCACCATCGGTCTGGTGCTCTTCCGGCACCTGCTGTTGCGGCGATTCGCCGTCGATGGCCGTCAGTCGCCCGCGCACCATGGGGTAGAGGCCGCTGGTGGCGTCGGCGGCGCCGTCGATCAACGATTCGACGCCGTCACGCTCCTGGGGCTGAATGTTGATCGCGAAATAGTTGGGCGTATTCGCCGGCAGCTGCGCCTGCCAGGTCGTCAGCAGGTCGCCGCGCACCAGCGCGATGATCGCCATCGCCGCGAAGGTGACGGAAAAGGCGAGCAACTGCCCCAGGCTGGCCGTGCGTCGCCGTGCCAACTGGCGCCCTCCCAGCTGCCAGGCGCGAACCTTGCCCCCCTGGGGCAAGCGAGCCAGCACGGCGAGCAGCAGCTGCAGCATCAACCGCCCCACCCCCCACAATACGACCAGCGCAACCAGACCGCCCAGCAGGATGCCCAGCGCCAGCACCGGGTCGCCGGAGTAGAGCCACAGCAGCGCGCCGAACACGAGGCTGGCGAACGCCACGACCAGCCATCCGGCGGCCGGCATCGGATCGAGCTCGCGCCGCAGCACCTTGAGCGCGCTGACACGCTTCAGTCTCAGCAGCGTCGGCCCCGCGAAACCGACCAGCACCGCGAGCGCGGTCAGCACGCCCATCAGCCAGGGCATTCCGCCCGGCGGCGGCAACTCCAGCGGCAGGAAGCGGGTCAACAACGCCAGCAAGACCGCCTGCCCTGCCAGCCCCAGCAATGCGCCCACCGCCGCCGCGACCAGGCCCAGCCACGCCAGTTGCCAGGCGAAGAGTTGGCCCAACTGCCGTTGCGAGGCGCCGAAACAGCGCAGCAGCGCCGCCGTATCGAGATGGCGATCGACATAGCGTCGGGTGGCCATGGCCACGGCGACCCCGGCAAGCAGGACCGCAGCCAGCCCCGCCAGGCTCAGATATTTCTGCGCCCGCTCGAGCGACCGCCCCAGGCTCGGGCGATCCACCCGCACGTCGCGAATCTCGACACCGGCGTCACGCAACGCATCGAGTCGCTGCCCGAGCCCATCGATCGCCGCTGGCGGTCCGGCGGCCAGCAGCTCGTACTCGATCCGCGAACCGGGCCTGACCAGTTCCGTTGCCTGGAGATCCTGGATATTGAGCATGATGCGCGGCGTCAGGCCGGCGAAGCCGGCCTGCTGGTCGGGCTCACGATCGATCAGGCCGGTGATGGACAGCGACAGCGCCCCGACCTGGACCCGGTCGCCGATACCCGCGTCCAAGAGCTGTGCCAGCCTGGGCGCGATCCACGCGCTGCCCGGCGACGGGCCGTGAGCCACGCCTTCGACACCGTTGCCCCGATCGACCCGAACCTCGCCGTAGAGCGGATAGTGATCGTCCACCACCTTGAGACCAGCCGGCTGGAAGGCATCCCCCTGGCTGACCATCGATACCAGATCGACCTGGTCGCTCAGCTCGAGCCCGGCGTCGCGAAGCGTCTGACGAAGCCCATCGTCGAACGCGCGTCCCTGCTCCAGCACCAGGTCCCCGCCGAGCAGCTGGCCCGCCTGTCGCGTCAGCCCCCGGTCGAGACGGTCGAGAAAGAAACCGATCATGGTGGTTGCCGCCACGGCCAGTGCCAGCGCGACGAACAGCGCCCGGACGTCGGACGCCCGCAGGTCGCGACGGAGACCCTTGAGCGAGAGCGCGATCAGATTCATGCCTCGACTCCTCGCGGCTGCTCGATCGCCGTCAACGTACCGCCCTCCAGCCGGAGGCAACGATCGCACCGCGTCGCGAGCGCCATGTCATGGGTGACGAGGATCAGGGTCGTGCCGGACTCACGATTGAGATCGAAAAGCAGATCGATGATGCGCCCGCCGGTGGCTTCGTCGAGATTGCCGGTGGGCTCGTCGGCGAAGACCAGGTCAGGGTCGGACACGAACGCGCGCGCTACCGCCACCCGTTGCTGTTCACCGCCGGAGAGCTGCTTGGGCAGATGTTCGAGGCGCTCGCCGAGCCCGACGCGCTCCAGCCATTGACGACTTTTGGCGGCCACGTCTTGCCGAGGCGACAGTTCCAGCGGCAACATGACGTTTTCCAAGGCGGTCAGTGTGGGTAATAACTGGAAGTTCTGAAAAACGAAGCCGACACGGCCAGCGCGCAGGGCCGCGCGCCCATCCTCGTCCAGGTCGCTCAGCGACTGGCCGAACATCTGGAGCTCTCCCGAGCTGGGTGCGTCGAGTCCTGCCAGCAGCCCCAGCAAGGTGGATTTGCCAGCGCCGGAACTTCCAACGATGGCTACACTCTCACCGCGATCGACATCCAGCGCCAGCGATTCGAGAATAACCAGCTCTCGTTCCCCACTCGTTACCCGTTTGGCGAGCTGGCTGACGTGTAGAATTCGCTTTCGTTCATGGTCCGAGGAGTGAGACATGGTGCCTGGTTTCCCTGTGCTTGGTATTGAGATGCCTTTCGCCAAGTTGGCAAGGCGCCGTGCGGGTGGCGCACTGTTGTTGTGTTTTGCCATGCTGTCGCTGACGCCCGGCTCGGCCCGCGCCGACACTATCGTGGTGATGGGCGACAGCCTGAGCGCGGCCTATGGCATCGATCCACAGGCCGGGTGGGTCAATCTGCTGAAGAATCGATTGGGTGATGAGCACGAAGTCGTCAATGCCAGCATCAGCGGCGAGACGACCTCGGGCGGCTCGGCCCGGCTTCCTGAAGTTCTCGGACAGTATCATCCCGATATCGTTCTGCTGGAACTCGGCGGCAACGACGGGCTGCGCGGGCTTTCTCCCCAGCAGATGCAGGTCAACCTGTCGAAGATGATCGAGCGTAGCCAGAAAGAAGACGCCAGAGTGCTACTGCTCGGCATCGAGGTGCCCCCCAATTACGGCCCCGCCTATACCGAAGCTTTCCGCGACGTGTTCACGCAGTTGGCTCGCGATTACGAAGTCCCGCTGTTGCCGTTCCTGCTCGAGGGCGTCGATCTCGATACCATGCTGCAGGATGACGGCATCCATCCCACCGCCGAGGCACAGCCCATCATTCTCGACAACGTCTGGTCGAAACTGGAACCGATGCTGGCGCCGTCGGCGGTGGCGGAAGGTTGACCGGGCATCGGCTCTTTCGTGTCGCGCTCGCAGCGCTTCCCGGGCCGAACCGCTGGCGGCGACGCCTCGACCTGCTATCGTCAACACACTGAAAATGCTCGTGACATGGCGCATCGCGAGCCGGACCGGCAAGGAGGCTGACAATGGAAACGGAGACGGCGCTGGTCGCCGCCTACCAGCTCGACGGCAAGGGCGGCGGTACCTTGCTCAGCGTACGCCAGCTGCGAGAGGCCTGGGCCGATCCCGAGCGGCCGCTGTGGATGCATCTCGATTTCCGCCACGAGGATGTCCATACCTACCTGGAGGAGATCGCCGGGCTCGACGAGGCACCGGTCGAGGCGCTGCTGGAGGAGGATACCCGGCCGCGCGTCGCCAAATTCCGCAATGGCGCCGTCAGTACGCTACGCGGGATCAACCTCAACCCCGGCGCCGCACCCGAGGATCTCATCTCGCTGCGCATCTGGATCGCCCCGAATCGCCTGATCACCCTGCGTCGCCGACCGTTGAAATCGGTCAGCGACGTGCGCGAGCGGATCGACGACGGTAGCGGCGCGCTGTCGGTTCCGGACCTGCTGGCCTGGCTGACGGAAGCCCTGGTTGACAACGTCGGCGACGTCTCGCACCAGCTCGACGACCGGCTGGGCGAACTCGAGGAGGATCAGCTCAGCGACCGGGAGATCGATCCCGACGACCTCTCTCGCCTGCGGCGGTCGCTGATCACCCTGCGGCGATTCATGGGACCGCAACGGGACTGCCTGGACCAGATCGCCCACGGCCCCGAATGGTTCGACGAGGACACCAAGGTATCGATTCGCGAGAGCACCAACCAGCTGTCGCGCTACGTGGAGGATTTCCACGCCATGCAGGAGCGTGCGCTGATCCTGCAGGAACAGCTCTTCAGCGAGCACAACGAACGCCTCAACCAGCGCATGTACATGCTGGCAATCGTCACCACCGTGTTTCTGCCACTCAGCTTCCTGACCGGGCTTCTGGGCATCAACGTGGGTGGCATACCCGGCGCCGACAGCCCCTACGGCTTCGTGATCTTTCTCGCGATCACCGCCCTCGTGGGCGGCTTGGTGATGTGGTTGCTCAAGCGCAAGCACTGGTGGTAGCTGGAAGCTGGAAGCTGGAAGCTGGAAGCTGGACAGGATGCCATCAACGATACTGCCTCAAGCTCAGGGGGTTGGCCTTGCTTGTTTTTCCCACTTCCAGGCGCGCAGCGCCGCTCTTCCAGCTTCAGGCTCTATCTCTATCCGTATGCCCCAGGTCGCGCCCGGGGTCGAGCCGGTCGCGGACCCGGCGCTTCAACTCCTTGATATCGGGGAAGCCGCCGTCGCGCTTGCGCTCCCATAGCGTCTGGTCGTCGTAGAGCACCTCGAAGTGCCCGCCATGACTGGGTGCCAGCGCCACCTGATCGAGGTCTTCGCCGAAGGTCTGCAGCAGCTCCTGCGCATACCAGCCGGCGCGCAGCAACCATTGGCATTGCGTACAATAATGAATGCGAACCTCTGCCATCCGTTTGTCCTCCCGGTCCGTGGCGATCGTCTGCCGACGATAATAGGCCATGATGCGTCGGTCCGAGCGACTCGCTCAAGCGGAACCCAAACGGATTCGTAGCTCTCAGCATCAGAAAACAGGGAACGTTTTCATGTCAGTCAAGGAAATCAGCCTCACCCGCCTGTTCGAGCGCGTCACCGGCGATGAAGACAGCCGAATGTGTCGCGACATCTCCGACGAAGCCTGCCAGGAGCAGCCCGGCAACTTCTTCCGCCACCTCATCGCCGCTCTCGGCAACAAGTTGGCGGACGAGCTCTCCAACGCTCGCCTGATACTGCCGTGGTTGATGGGCGCGATCGGTGCGCCGGTATGGATGGTGGGGTTGCTGGTCCCGATTCGCGAGGCGGGGGCGCTACTGCCGCAACTGCTGATCGCCGGCTACATCCGCCTGCGCCCCATTCGCAAGTGGGTGTGGGTCGCCGGCGGCGTCATCCAGGCCGCTGGCGCGCTATGCCTGACGCTGCTGGCGCTGTTCGGCCACGGCGGCTGGGGCGGCGCCCTGGTGCTCGTCGCCCTGACCGGACTGGCGCTGGGGCGCGGATTGTCCTCGGTCGCCACCAAGGACGTTCTCGGCAAGACCATCGCCAAACAGCGCCGGGGCACGTTGATGGGATGGAGCGCCAGCGTCGCCGGCGCGCTGACACTGATCGTCGGTGCCGGCCTGATTGTCCTCGGCGATCAGCCGGGCACCCTGGCACTGGCCATCCTGCTGTTCGCCGCCGCCCTGGGATGGGGCTTGAACGCCCTGTGCGCCGCCTTGATTCAGGAAGCACCGGGCGCCACCGAGGGCGGCGCCAATGCCTGGGACAGCGTCAAGCAAGGCATCGCCCTGATGCGGCGCGATCGCCGCTTCCTGCATTTCAATCTCGCGCGCGCCCTGCTGCTGTCCAGCGCTCTCGCGCTGCCCTATCTCGCCCTGCTGGGACAGCAGAACAGCGGCACCGACCTGGCCAGCCTCGGCATCCTGATCCTGACCTCCGGCGTCGCCAGCCTGATCGCCGGACCGATCTGGGGCCGCCTGGCGGATCGTTCCAGCCGCCGGGTGATGCGCGACAGCGCCATCGGGGCGGCCATCTGCTGTCTGGCCGGCGCCGCCTGCGTGTGGCTGCCCGACTCCGCACGCACCAGCGTGTGGCCATACGCCACGGTCTACGGCTTGCTGATGATTGCCCACGCGGGCATTCGCCTGGGGCGCAAGACCTATGTCATCGATCTCTCGGACAGCGACACCCGCGCGCTCTATGTCGCTTTCTCGAATACCTTCACCGGCGTCCTGATGCTCTGCGTCGGGCTGCTTCTGGGCGCCCTCGCGCAGTGGCTGGGAAGTGCCGGCCTGCTGCTGGTGCTCGCCGCGCTGGCGACCGCGGCCGCCTTGAGCTCGCACGCCCTCGCCGAGGTCGAGTCGGAGAGCACTTCGTAAAGCGTTGTAATCCCCCGGCACCGTGGCATCATTGATCACCGTATCGTCCCTACAATCCGTCGAATGCCCAGTCTGGAGGCAAGGATGGCCAGCACCAACAAACGCCCCCCCATGATCAGTCCGGCTCTATTGGAGCGCATCGTCAACGCCTCGGATGACGGCATCGTGGTGGCCGAGCAGGAAGGCGACGAGAACATTCTGATCTACGCCAATGAAGGCTTCGAGCGCCTGACCGGCTACAGCGTCGACGAGATCCTCTATCGCGACTGCCGCTTCCTCCAGAATGGCGATCGCGACCAGCCGGCCATCGACCGGGTCCGCGCGGCCCTGCGCGAAGGCAAGTCCTGCCGGGAGGTGCTGCGCAACTATCGTAAGGACGGCAGTCCGTTCTGGAACGAGTTGTCGATCACACCGGTCTACGACGAAGAGGACCAGCTCACCTACTTCGTCGGCGTCCAGAAGGATGTCACCGAGCTTGCAAAGGCGCTGGAGGAGCTGGAGACGCTGAAGGCCGAACGCGATACGGCGTGACCGCGCCGCAGAAACCAGCACTTATCGCCGCCTTCCGCGGCGATAGTTTTTTTTAACCAGGAAAGTCTTGTACCGGTCGGCTTTCGACGATATATAGCCCGAAGCGTCACTGAGATGCGATTTCACGGGAGGGCCAAAATATGAGCCGTGAGGAATATATCGACGACCAGGATTTCTCAGAAGCCATCAATGACGAGCAGTTCGAACGTCCACGCAGCAGCAAGGCCGACACGTTGCGCGCGAGACGACAGGTCGAGGCACTGCTGGAAGAGCGCCGCCTGAAACGTGCCATCGAAGACGACTGGTACGACGAATACGGCGACGAGGAAGAGTAGACACTCTCCGACCCGGAGCCATCCGACGGGCGCTTCGGCGCCCGTTCGCATTGTCGGCATGACTGGTTTACCCTTCTTCATCCAGGCTGCGCCCCGCCGACGGGCGCTCCAGCGCTGACTGCCTGATTCTATCCACCGCGACACATAACCGGATTTCCATGGCGCAATACGTTTACACCATGAACCGGGTGGGCAAGGTCGTCCCCCCGAAGCGCGAGATCCTCAAGGACATCTCGCTATCTTTCTTCCCCGGCGCCAAGATCGGCGTGCTCGGCCTCAACGGCTCGGGGAAATCGACGCTGCTGCGCATCATGGCCGGCGTCGACACCGAACACAACGGCGAAGCGCGCCCGATGCCGGGGCTCAATATCGGTTACCTGCCCCAGGAGCCGGAGCTGGACGACGCCAAGAACGTCCGCGAGATCGTCGAAGAGGCGCTGGGCGAAGTCAAGAAGGCCCAGGAGCAGCTCGAGGCGGTCTACGCCGCCTATGCCGAGCCGGACGCCGACTTCGACGCCCTGGCCGCCGAGCAGGCCCGGCTGGAGAACATCATCGAGGCAGCCGACGCCCACAATATCGAGCGCAAGCTGGAAGTGGCCGCCGAAGCGCTGCGCCTCCCCCCCTGGGAGGCGAGCGTCGCCAATCTCTCCGGGGGCGAACGCCGCCGCGTGGCGCTGTGCCGCCTGCTACTGTCCAGCCCGGACATGCTGCTGCTCGACGAGCCGACCAACCACCTCGACGCCGAATCGGTGGCCTGGCTCGAGCGCTTCCTGCATGACTATCCGGGCACGGTCGTCGCCATCACCCACGACCGTTATTTCCTCGACAACGTCGCCGGCTGGATCCTGGAACTCGACCGTGGTCACGGCATCCCGTTCGAGGGCAACTACTCCCAGTGGCTCGAGTCCAAGGAGAAGCGGCTCGAGCAGGAGGCCAAGCAGGAGGCCGGTCGCCAGCGTGCGATCAAGCAGGAACTGGAGTGGGTCCGTCAGAACGCCAAGGGCCGCCAGGCCAAGAGCAAGGCGCGCCTCAACCGTTTCGAGGAGTTGCAGTCCGGCGACTACCAGAAGCGCAACGAGACCAACGAGATCTACATTCCGCCCGGACCGCGTCTCGGCGACAAGGTCATCGAGTTCCACGATGTCAGCAAGCGCTTCGACGAGAAGATGCTGTTCGACAACCTCTCGTTCCAGATACCGACCGGCGCCATCGTCGGCATCGTCGGTGGTAACGGGGCGGGCAAGTCGACGCTGTTCAAGCTGATCGCCGGCACGGAAAGCCCCGATGGCGGCGAAGTCGTGCTCGGCGATACCGTCGACATCGCCTACGTCGAGCAGCTACGCGATCACTTCGACAACACCCAGACGGTGTGGGAAGCGGTTTCCGACGGCCAGGACATCCTCAACATCAATGGCTACGAGGTCTCCTCCCGCGCCTATGTCGGCCGCTTCAACTTCAAGGGCACCGACCAGCAGAAGCGCCTGAGCGATCTCTCGGGCGGCGAGCGGGGCCGTCTCCAGCTGGCGCAGACGCTGAAGCAGGCGGCCAACGTCCTGCTGCTGGATGAGCCGTCCAACGATCTCGACATCGAAACCCTGCGTGCACTGGAAGAAGCGTTACTGGCCTTCCCGGGCTGCGCGCTGGTGATCTCGCACGATCGCTGGTTTCTCGATCGCATCGCGACGCACATCCTGGCCTACGAGGGGGATTCCAGGGTGGTCTTCTTCGAGGGCAACTACACCGAGTACGAAGCGGATTATCACAAGCGAGTGGGCAACGACACACCGAAGCGAATGAAGTACAAGCGCATCGACGCCTGAGCGGCAAACCGCTTCACGCTGTCGGCCGCGACAACCAAATACCCCGCCATCTAGGCGGGGTATTTGTTGGTGACGACGCTTGTCGTATCGAGCCTCAGCGCCCTCTTCCTCGAATCAGCGAAACGACGAAGAGGATCAGGAAAATCACGAACAACACTTTGGCGATCGTCGCGGCGGCGCCGGCGATACCCCCGAACCCCAGGACTCCGGCGATGATGGCGACGATGAGAAAAATCACGGCGTAGCTAAGCATGGCAACTCTTCCTGTGCTGGCCTGTTGGACTTGCCGTCCCGGCTTTTCCGGTCACGGCAAACCATCCTCCTGTTCCATGAGGACAGTCTAAGCCTTGTCGCTACCCGGACTTTCGTCAAGTCCCTCGTGCAATAACCCGTTCAATAGAATGAACTATCGCCCGGCGGACGCGTCTTGAACCGACGGTGCAGCCAGAGGTACTGCTCAGGATGACGACGAATCGCCTGCTCGATGAACGCGTTCACCTGCGCCGCGTCGGCCACGTCGTCTCCACTGGGGAAGTTCTCCAGGGGCGGCAGGTACTCCAGCGTGTAGGTCCGGTTGTCCGGGTTGCGGTGAAACATCAGAGGCATGACCGGCGCACCGGTCATTCGGGCGATCTTGGCGGTCAGCTTGATCGAGGCGGCGGGAACGCCGAAGAAAGGCGCGAAGACGCTCGCCTCGCGGCCGAAGTCCTGATCCGGCGAATACCACACCGCGTGCCCCGCCTTGATCCGACGAACCACGCCACGAAGATCGTGGCGATCGATGGCCGCGCCGAAGATCCCCCGCCGCGCCCGGGTCATGAAGTCCTCGAAAACCGGGTTGTCATGGGGCCGATAGACCACGTCGGCAGGGAAGAACAGCGAGTGCAGCGCGCCGCCGAGATCGAGGGTGGAGAAGTGAATGCCGATGATCAGCGCGCCCTTTCCCCGCGCCATGGCGCGCTCCATGTGCTCGGTCCCCCGGAAGGTCACGCGGTGGCGCAGGTGCTCGGGGTCGCGGCACCAGCCGGTCGCCGTTTCGAGAATGCCGATCCCGTTGGCGACGAAGGTCTTCCTGACCAGCTCCGCGCGTTGCCGATCGTCCAGCTCGGGGAAACAGAGGGCCAGATTGGTGTCGGTGATATGGCGACGCCGCTTGGCGAGCTTCCAGGTCAGCAATCCGATGCCTCGCCCCAGCGCCAGCTTGAGCCGCCAGGGCAGGAGCGCTCCCGCCCGCATCAGCCCGATGCCGAGCCAGGCGCCCCAGTAACGGGGATGGGCACGGTTGGCAGGGTAGACTTTCTTTGGCATGTCCTTTCCGATTCTTTGTAGACGCCGGCCAGTGTAGCGAAAAGATGAGGCGTCAGGGCGCCAGATACCGCCGAGGCACCCTCGGCAGCAGCCCGGTGAGCAGCGTGTAGCCGATGGTATCGCAATGCCTTGCGACTTCGTCGACACCGAGACCCCGGCCCCACAACACCACCTCGCTGCCTACGCCGGCGTCGGGCAGATGGCTGATATCCACCGTCAGCATGTCCATGGAGACACGCCCGACCAGCGGGCAGCGCTGACCATCGACCAGCAGTGGCGTGCCGTCGACGGCATGCCGATCGTAGCCGTCGCCATAACCGGCGGCGACGACGCCGATCCGGGCCGGCCGGGAGGTGCGCCACCGTCCGCCATAACCCACCGGCTCCCCCATCGGCAGGGTCTGGACCGCAATCAGGCGAGAGCGCAACGTCATCACCGGCTTCAGCGACATACCGTCCGGCAACGCCCCCTCGAGCGGATTGCTGCCGTAGAGCATGATGCCGGGCCGATTCCAGTGGCCATGAGTGCCGGGTTTGGCCAGCGTCGCTGGCGAATTGGCGATGCACAGCGGCGCATTCAGTTGCTGCTGCACGGACTCGATCGTCTGGCGCTGGCGCTCGAACTGCGACGGATCGATCTGGTCGGCGCTGGCGAAGTGGCTGATCAGATGGAGATCCCGGACACGGTCGTCGGCCGCCTTCAGTTTAGCCCAGCGATCGACGAACGAGGCCGCATCGAAGCCGAGCCGATGCATCCCGGAGTCGAGCTTCAGCCACACCGTCAGCGGCCGGACGGGGGAGTAGCTCAACACGGCGTCCAACTGCCAGTCGCTGTGGACGACCTGCCATAACCCCAGCGCCTCGACACGCGCCAGTTCGTCGGTGTCGAAGATTCCCTCCAGCAGCAGTATCGGCTGCAGGATGCCGGACTCACGCAGAATCTCGGCTTCTTCCAGCGACGCCACGGCAAATGCCGGTGCCACTGCCGCCAGCGCTTTGGCGCAGGCCACGGCGCCGTGACCGTAGGCGTCGGCCTTGATCACTGCCATGGCGTGGCTGCGAGGCGCGATCTCGCGGGCTACGGCGTAGTTGTGACACAACGCGTCGAGATCGATGTCGGCGATGATGGGCCGGGCCATGACGATTCCCTCGAAACAATCGGACGAAACCGGCACGAGCGACCGGCTGAGCCGTGTCATTTTACCCCGTCCGGGAGCGCTAGCGGCAGCGAACTTCCTCGGATACCGACGCCGGAAACGACAACGCCGCTGCCGTGGCAGCGGCGTCGAACCTGGTTTCCCCGACGGCAGGGGCTTCAGGGCATGGATGGCGGCGTGGGGCGCTTGCCGATATCGTCGACCGCCGACATGTCGGCATCGTCGACCGATGTCAGCGACACGGGCTTGCTGTCGCGTAGCCAGCGGTTGGTGCCGCGAATCACCTCGAGGCTAAGCACGCCGGCCTGCTGCCTCAGTTGGAGCAGATCCGTCACGTAGGTATAGCGGGCATCGGCGTAGTCGGAGATCGATTCGTAGAGCGACTGCTCCGCATCCAGCACGTCGACGATATTGCGCGTCCCGACCTCGTAGCCGGCGCGGGTCGCTTCCAGCGCGCTACGGCTGGAGACGATGGCTTCGCGTTGCGCATCGACCGATTCGACGTCGTTACCCACCTGAGTGAACAGCGAGCGAACCTGCTGGGTGGTGTAGCGACGCTGATCCTCGAAATCGTACTGCGTCGCTTCCAGCGTGTAGGTGTTCTGCCGCACCGAAGCGCTGGTGGAACCGCCGGTGTAGATCGGAAGATTGGCCTGCACCCCGACCTGAAGGTCCTCGTTGTGGCCCCGCAGTTCGTCACGGTCATTATCGGAGTAGGAGTAGTCCGCGAACGCGTCCAGGGTCGGCAGGTGGCCGGCCTGGGCGATATCGACACCGGACTTCGCCAACTCGACCGCGGCTTGAGCGTACTGAATGGAGGGGCTGCTCGACAGCGCCATATCGACCCAATCGTCGCGATTGGCCGGTGCGGGCGGCTGAATCGGCAGGTCGTCGTCCAGGCTTGCGATACTGGCGTACTGCTGTCCGGTCAGACGCTCCAGCGTCTCGAAACTCACCTGCAGGTCATTCTTCGCGGCGATGCGCTGGGCTCGCGCCGAATCGAAAGCGGCCTTGGCCTCGTTGACATCGGTAATCGCCACCAGGCCGACGTTGAACTGCTCCTTGGCCTGCTCCAGCTGTCGGCCGATCGCCTTCTCCTGGGCCTGACGCGCCTCCAGGACTTCCTTGGCGCGCAGAATCTCGAAATAGGCCTCTGAGACATCGTACAGCAACTGCTGCTGGTCGATTTCCAACTGCAGCGCCTGCTGGCCAACCTGCTTCTTGCTCTGCTGGTACTCGTACCAATTGGTGGCGTCGAACAACGCCTGGGTCACGTTCACGCCCAAGCTGGTACCGTTGTAATCTTCACCGGAAGAGGTCGTGCTACTACCCGATGCCCCGCCCTGGCCGGCGCTGGAACCGGCATAGCTCTGGCTGTCCAGTGAATCGTAGCGATAGACGCTGCCGGTGGCGCTGACCTGGGGCAACAAGTCGCCTCGTTCCACATCCTGGCCGGCTTCGGTGCTTCTGAACGTCGAACGCGACGAATTCAACGTGGCGGAATGCTCCAGTGCGTCCTGAGTGATGGTCAACAGATCCGCCGCATGAACCGAAGGGGCGAACGCTGCCACGACCAGCAGCGAGACGGCATGTCGCAGGGGGGAGCGCGACGGCAACGAAATGAGAGGCGACATCGAGACATTTCCTATCGTTGAGCACGGAAGACGATACCAAACCGACCACGCGAGTCCATGCCGGCATGCACGAGCCGGAGCCGCTATCGGCGACATCGCCCAGGTACCCAATCATGGCTGTTTTCTGGCGGACTCGAGACGCCGATCCATGTCGACGTCATCCGGAACCATACAACAAACGACCGAGGCGCCAGCAGTTTCGCTGACGCCCCGGCTTGAGGTTTACATACAATGCCGCATGTATGCGACTGGATCAATAGTCCGATGGGTCTCCACCCTCATTTGCGCATTTGAGTATTTACGCATTTGAGGCGCGCGGAGATCGACCTACTCGAAAATCGAATCCATCGACAACCCCTGCTTCTCCAGCATCCGGCGCAACTTCTTCAGCGCCTCGACCTGAATCTGGCGCACGCGCTCCCGCGTCAACCCGATCTCTTCGCCGACTTCCTCGAGGGTGGCCGCTTCATGGCCGCGCAGACCGAAACGCCGCAGGACCACCTCCCGCTGCTTGTCGCTCAACTCGACCAGCCATTCATCGACGTGCTGCTTGACGTCGTCATCGACCAGATTCGACTCCGGACCGACCTCGTTCTCGTCGGCCAGCGTGTCGATCAGCGGCTTGTCGCTCTCCGCCCCCATTGGATAGTCGACCGAGGAGACGCGCTCGTTGAGCCCCAGCATGCGCTTGACGGTGCTGACCGGCTTGTCGAGAAACTCGGCGATCTCCTCGGCCGTCGCTTCGTGATCGAGCTTCTGCGTCAATTCGCGGGCCGCCCGCAGATAGATGTTGAGCTCCTTGACCACATGAATCGGCAGGCGAATCGTGCGCGTCTGGTTCATCAACGCCCGCTCGATGGTCTGGCGGATCCACCAGGTGGCGTAGGTCGAGAAGCGAAACCCGCGTTCAGGATCGAATTTCTCCACGGCGCGAATCAAACCCAGATTGCCCTCCTCGATCAGATCGAGAAGCGACAGCCCACGGTTGAGGTAACGTCGTGCGATCTTGACCACCAGGCGCAGGTTGGACTCGATCATGCGCTGGCGTCCGGCCGGATCCCCTTTCTGCGCGAGTCGGCCGTAATGCACTTCTTCCTGGGGAGTCAGTAGCGGCGAGAAACCGATCTCGTTGAGATAGATCTGCGTCGCGTCGAGGCTATGGTGGTAGGAGTTCTCTTCACGGTTCAACGCCTTTTCGAAAGCGTCTTCATCATCCTTGCGACCCGTGTTATCGCTATCGACCTCCGTGGTATCGACACCGTCGAGCTCAACATCCTGAATTTCCCGTTCAAGCATGCTCATGTCCACTACCCCCAATCTTGGCTTCCTGAGTACCTCGCCATGACGGCACCGTGCCATGGCGACCGCTTATTCCTTGCAGTCTTGTAAACATCCCTGGCCAAGCGGCCACACCCGCCGTCGGAGACTCCCTTTCCCGAGCCGGCTGCTCGACGACATCCAGTTGTCAGGACTACGTCGAGCAGGGCGGTTCGGATGCGTCTATCGGTAGCGGTTTCGGGGCGGCCTCTTGGCAGCAGCCCAGGCTGCGGACGGAAACGGGCAGAGTAAGCCGGGTTTCCGCACGACTGTCTGGAGCGCCGATGCAGGATCAGCGCGCGGGCAGGTATTGTAGTGGGTCCTGAGGTTGTCCGTTCACGCGAACCTCGAAATGTAGCTCGACCTGGTCAGCATCCGTCTGCCCCATGGTAGCTATCGTCTCTCCGGCCTCAACGACATCGTTTTCCTTGACCTTCAACGAGTCGTTGTGTGCGTAAGCGCTCAAGAAGCGATCATTGTGCTTGAGAATGATGAGGTTGCCATATCCCCGCACGCCATCGCCGGCATACACCACGATCCCTGGTCCGGCTGCTTTGACAGGTTGCCCCTTTTGCCCCGCAATATCAATGCCGGGGGTTATGTTCGAATCGTCATCGAACTTGCCCACCAGTTGCCCGCTTGCCGGCCACTGCCACGGCACGTTCTCGACCGGCTTGTAGGTCCGGCTGGAACGGTCCGGCGCACCGCTGGGTTCGCCGGCGACCTCGGTACCGGCATCCGCACCGGTCGCCGTTTTCGTGCTCCCGGCATTGATGGAAGCAGAAGAAGATGACGAGCCTGTGTCAGCGGTCCCGGAAGAGGCGGAAGCGACGTCTTCCGCGGCGCCGGCCGGCTGGCGAGCGTCGGCATTGGTGCTGCGCGCTGCCGTGTTACCCGATGAGCCACCCTGGGCGGCGTTTGCGGGGGGATTGGCGTTGCGGGCGCCATCGGCGGCGCCATTCTGGGCGTAGACCGGCCCGGGAGACGAGCCACTGCCGCCCGCCGCCTGTCCGCTACCCTGTCCCGCGGCCTTCCCGTTACCGGCACCGGCGCCACCAGCGTCAGACGGCAGCAGCCAGGAGGGATTATCGTCGCCACCGGCGCTCTGGGCCCCGCCGCCGCTTCCACCGCCGAGCCCAGTCGCCGTTACCCCGCCACTGCCGGAGCCGCTGCTGGCGATGGCTTGTCCGCCGCCGACACTCGCTCCGGACTGCAACCTCAGCTGCTGTCCCGGTTCCAGACGGTAGGGTGGTGAAATGCCGTTGAGCTGGGCCAGGTCGCGGAAGTCGACACGATTCTGCCAGGCGATCCCGTAGATGGTATCGCCGCTCTTCACCGTGTAGGTCGAAGGCGTCTCGCTGTTGCGACTGACGGAAAGGTCCTGCACCTGCGGTCGTCCGCTCGAGGTGGTACAGGCACTCAAGCCGGCGGCGACGAGCGGGAGAAGCCCCAGTAGCAGTGCGGTGCGACGCTTACTCATGAGATAGAGTCCTTTTACGAAACGAAAAGCCCGAGGGTGCTGGCGACACGCGTCAGGCCGTGACCTCTTTGCGCTCTCCCAGGCACATTACCACTACGACGCCGAGGATGATCAACGCCGCCGCCACCCCCCACTGGGAGGACTGCCCCGTGACGGCGACGTAGTCCGACGGCAGCAGATAATGGTAGGCCAAGGCCACCTGCTGCCCGTCGGCCGCCAGGCGATAGCTGGCTATCTGCCGCCAGGGCCACAATTGCGGCAGCGAACCCAGGATGAAGCCGACGATCGTCATCAACGTCATGGCGTGGTGGTGACGCAACAACCAGGACAACAGACGGGAGAACGTGAACAACCCGAGCAGGCAGCCGGCGCCGAAGATCGAGATGAGCCCGAGGTCGAAACTCTTGATGCCGTTCATCACGGTACCGTAGAGCCCCATCACCAGCAGCAGGAAGCTACCCGATACGCCGGGCAGCAGCATGGCGCTGATGGCGATCGCGCCGGCCACGAACAGCGTCGCATCGCCGGCCTGGCTCATGTCGGGCAGCAGGCGCGGCAGGAAGGCGGCCAGCAGCAACCCCAGCAGCACCGGAAGCAGATAACGCCAGCGCCAACTGCCGACCTGACGCATCACCACCCAGGCCGACGCCAGCACCAGCCCGAAGAAGAAGGCGTTGAGCAGCAGCTGGTGATGCGCCATCAGCCACGTCACCAGATGCGCGATCGTGACCAGGCTGGCACCGATGCCCAGCACCAGTGGAACCAGAAAGCGCAGATTGAGATAGGTGAACAGGCCGGCAAGACCCTGCTGGCGCCAGACGCCGAAGGCTCCCGGACCGAAGCGTCTGATGGTCTCGATCAGCTCCTCGTAGATACCCACGATCAGGGCGATGGTTCCCCCCGAGACACCCGGGACGGCATCCGCCGCTCCCATTCCCATCCCTTTCAATACGGTTTTTGCGATGCGCTTCAACGAATGACTCCCTCAAGCAATGGCACGAAACGCACCTCTTCCAGACGCTGATGATCGAACGCCAGCCCGCGCCGACGTACTCGGGTCAACCACTGCCGCCCATCCGAATCCGCCAGCGGCGCGATGAGAACGCCACCGTCGCGCAGCTGGGACAGCAACGCCTGCGGCAGCTCGCTGGCGCAGGCCGTCAGCAGGATGACGTCGAACGGCGCCGCCTGCGGCCAACCCATGCCGCCATCGGCATGGCGCAGGTTGACGTTGTGCGCGCCCAGCCGCGTCAGCCGCTGGCGGGCGCGGGACTGCAACGCGGCGATACGTTCGACGCTCCAGACGCTCTTGACCAGGCGCGACAGAATCAAGGTCTGGTAACCGGAACCCGTACCGATCTCCAGCACTCGCTGCGGTTCGGCCAGCGCCACCAGCTCACTCATCCGGGCGACGATCCAGGGCTGGGACAGCGTCTGCCCCAGCCCCAACGGCAACGACGTATCCTCGTAGGCACGGTGCGCCAGCGCCTCGTCGAGGAACAGGTGGCGTGGCTCCGCTGCCATCACCTCCAGCACCCCCGCGTGGCGGATCCCGCCGGTCGACAGACGTTCGACCATGCGATTGCGAGTTCGTTGCGATGTCATGCCGACACCACTGAGTTCCTCAGGCGTGTGACAATCCATCAAGCCAGCCCTGTACATCGTTCAGCGTCTCGTGACGGGTCAAATCGGTTTGCAGCGGCGTGATCGAGACGAAGCCCGCCTCGATCGCCGCGAAGTCGGTATCCGGGCCATCGTCGGCGTTTTCGGACACCGCGGCAATCCAGTAGCGATCGCGCCCGCGTGGATCCTTGACGTGAATCGGCTGGGAGGCCGGGCCACGGTACCCCAGCCGAGTCACGCGGAAACCCCGGATCTCGCTCCACGGCAGATCCGGCACGTTGACGTTGAGCAGGCTGCGCGGCGGCAGCGAGAGATTCTCCGCCGCGCCGACGAGGCTGGCCGCCACGCGCCCGGCGGTCTCGAAATGGCGCTGCCCGCAGAGCGAGATCGCGATCGCGGCCATCCCCAGGTTGCGCCCCTCCATGGCCGCAGCAACGGTACCGGAGTAGAGCACGTCGTCGCCCAGGTTGCCGCCGTGGTTGATCCCGGAGATCACCAGGTCGGGCTTCTCTTCCCACACGCCGTTGACGCCGAGATAGACGCAGTCCGCGGGCGTACCGTCGACGCTATAGAACCCGGAGTCCATGGGGGTCAACGCCAGCGGCCGTGTCAGCGTCAGCGAATTGCTGGCACCGCTCATGTCACGATCGGGCGCCACGACCCTCAGTCGCGAGTGCCCCTCCAGTGCCAGCGCGAGCGCCCTCAGTCCCGGGGCGTGCACGCCATCGTCGTTGGATAGCAATAGTCTGCGCATCTCTTCTCCTTCCTCCTCGAGCGTCTGGCCGGCGGGGTCAGACCAGGGTCGGATGCCGGAACAGCTCTCTGAGCACCGACGTGGCGAAGGCGCCTCGTGGCAGCGAGAAAGAGAGCCAGGCGGCGTCGCCTTCCGTCCGCCACTCGGGCTCCTTGAGCCGCAGCCGCAGCGGTCGCCGCTCATGGCTCGCTCCCGCCTGCACCAGCCCGTCGGCCAGGTCGGGGCAGCCGGCGGCGATGCGGGTTTCCCGCTCGGCCACCTCGCCCGAGCTCTCCAGCCGCCCTCGCCCCCAGAGAGGACCTGTCGGGTGCAGGTCGCCGGCTTCCGCCCTCGCGAGCAGCGAGTCGTCGATCTCCGTCGCAGCGAAGCGGCTCGCGGTCCCTTCCAGGTTGAGAACGTCGCCGGGCTGCGGCACGCACCAAGTACCATCGGCGACACGCGCCGACAGTACGCTGTTGAAAAGATAGCTCCGGGCCGTGGAAAGCAGTAGCCCGTGCGGATCCTGCCGCTTGCGCCAGCCCCGGGCCAGCAGTTGCCGGGCGCGATGCAGATTACGTCCCTCGGGGCCGAAGCGCTGGGGGCCGAAATAGTTGGGTACCCCTAGCTGCACCAGACGATCCCAGCGCTCGCGAGTGGCCGGCGACACCATGGCCTCTCCGCCGATCTTCAGCCGGAAGCGGTTGGCCCGGTGCACGCCGCGCTTCAGCTTACGCGGGTGCCGGACCGCCTGGAGACAGGTGACGCCTCGCTCGACGAGCCCCGCCTCCCAACCCGGTGGCGCCTCGCGTCCCGGTAGCGCCAGCGAGAACCACTGCCGCGTCACCGCGTCGCGATCCTTGAGGCCGCTGAACCCGACGTCCCGGACCGGAATATCGACGGCCCGGGCGAGCAGCCGAGCCAGGTCCGGGGTCGTCATGCCGCGTTTTTCCAACCACAGCCACAGATGCTCGCCCTGCCCCTCCGGGACGAAGTCGAGAACCTCCTCGACCTGGAAATCCTCGGGACGCCGGCGGTAGTCGCCAGCCGCCGCGGGTGCTCCCGCCAGGTAGTGCCAGCTTGGCGGCCAGGACACCAATGACGGCGCGGGATCGCTCATTTGGCGTCCGCGACCAGCAGCACCACCGCTTCCGCCGCGATGCCTTCACCGCGCCCGGTGAAGCCGAGACGTTCGGTGGTCGTCGCCTTGACGTTGACGGCGCCCAGCTCGACATCCACATCGGCGGCGATCGTTTCGCACATACGCGGGATCCACTCGGCCATTCGCGGTGCCTGAGCCATCACCGTGGCGTCGAGATTGCCGATTCGATAGCCGGCCTCGCCCACCAATCCGACGACGTGACGCAGCAGTGCGCGGCTGTCGGCGCCTTTCCAGGCCGGGTCGGTATCCGGGAAGTGGCGCCCGATGTCGCCCAGCGCGCAGGCGCCCAGCAGCGCATCGCTGATCGCGTGCAGCAGCACGTCTCCATCGGAATGGGCGACGAAGCCGTGATCGAACGGCAAGCGAACGCCGCCGATCATCAGATGATCGCCGTCGCCAAAACGGTGTACGTCGAAACCGTGACCGATTCTGACACTCATGCTCCGACTCCCTGGTCGAGCGCATCCACCGCGGTCTCGGCCTGCAGCGCAAGAATCCGCGCGGCCATGGCCAGATCCTCGGGATGCGTAATCTTGAGATTGTCGCGGCTGCCGGCAACGAGCCGTGGCGCCAGGCCCATGGCCTCGATCGCGGAGGCTTCGTCGGTCACCTTCACGCCGGTCGCCCGGGCGGCGTCGAGCGCCTGGCGCAGCAGGTCGAAACGAAACACCTGTGGCGTCAACGCATGCCACAGGCCATCACGAGGCTCGGTGTGGCTGATACGCCCCCCCGCATCGGCGCGTTTCATGGTATCGGCCGCCGGGGTCGCCAGCAGCGCCCCGATCGCCTCGTCGTCGAGAGCCCCCTGCAAGGCACGCAGATCCTCGATCCGCACGCAGGGTCGCGCCGCATCGTGCACCATTACCCAGTCGTCGTCCGCGGCTTCCTCGGCCAGGGTGGTCAGCGCACGCCCCACCGTATCGGCGCGTTCATCGCCGCCAGCGACACGCAGCCAGCGGTCGAACGGAACCTCTTCGGCGTCGAAGTACTCGTCGTCGGGATCCAGGCAGAGGCGCAGCACGGCGTCGGGAAAGGCCTGGTGCAGGCGCTCGAGCGTTCGCGCCAGCACGCTCTTCCCCTGCAACGTGAGGTACTGCTTGGGGCGGTCGGCCTGCATGCGCTGGCCGCGGCCGGCGGCCGGCACGATCAACCAGAGCGTCATGGCTGCACCACCCCCGTGCTGGCGGCGGGGCCGTTGCCGGGACTGTCGACGCCGGGCACCCAGAAGAATTGCTCGTCCTGACGAACCATGCCGATGTCGCTGCGGGCGCGCTCCTCGATGGCATCGAGACCGTCCTTGAGGTCGACGACTTCGGCGGCAAGGCGGTCGTTGCGCGCCTTGAGCGTATCGGTCGTCCCTTCCAGCGTATCGGCGCGAGCCTGGATATCATTGAACTCCCGAATGCCGCCCTCGCCGAACCACAGCCGGTACTGCATCAGCCCCAGCATGACAACCAATACCACAATGACCCATTTCCACATCGCCAAGGTTTCCGATCGGCACGATTCATTTCGGACGGTGCGTTCCGAACAGGCTGCAGCCCCCGGAGACCAGGGGGCGCGTCTGACCACTGTCGGAGCGCAGGGCATTATGCCATCATCGCCGCACGCGGCCCACCGTCACGACAGCAACCGGACCGGACAATCCTCATGTACAAGCTGGCGTTCTTCGTCCCCGAATCCCACCTGGAAAGCGTCAAGTCGGCGGTGTTCGCCAGCGGCGCCGGGAGAATCGGCGCTTACGAAGCGTGCTGCTTCCAGGTCCGGGGGGAGGGACAGTTTCGTCCACTGGCGGGCGCCACGCCCCACATCGGGAAGACGGGCGCGCTGGAGAAGGTCGAGGAGTATCGGGTCGAACTGGTCTGCGAGGATCATCGAATCCGCGCGGCGATCGCCGCTCTGGTCGACGCGCATCCTTACGAGGAGCCCGCCTACGACGTCTGGCCGCTGAGCTCCCTGGCCTCGCTGCCCGAGGCCTGAGCGCGGGCGCTAGGCGGAGCCGAAGTAACGCTCACGCTCTTCCTGGCCGATCTGGCTGAGATGCAGCTCGAAGGTACCCCGCCGCCGATCGTCGAAGAAGTGCCGCAGCGTGCGCTCGATGGTCGGGAAAGCGAGTTCGTCCCAGGGAATCTGCGTCTCCTCGAACAGCTCGACTTCGAGACTCTCCGGTCCGGCCGCGAAACCGCCATCGAGGTCACCCAGAAAGATCATGTAGACCTGATTGATGTGCGGCAGGCTGATCAGCGTATAAAGTGTCGGCTCGGCGACGACGGCGCAGGCCTCCTCGCGGGTTTCACGCAGCGCCGCCTGTTCCACGGTTTCGGCGTTTTCCATGAAACCCGCCGGCAGCGTCCAGAAGCCCTTGCGCGGCGAGATGGCCCGGCGGCACAGCAGGATGCGCTCACCGGCTACCGGCAGCGTGCCGGCCACGATGCGCGGATTCTGGTAATGGACGGTGCCGCAGGCATCGCAAAGGAATCGCGGGCGATCGTCGCCATCGGGAATCGCAAAACGCACGGTGTGACCGCAGTGGCTACAGTAGTTCATAGCGCCTCGAATTCGGAGGTCCTCGAGCGGGTAGATCCCCGGACGACGGAGCCTCGCGGGAACGCCAGACAGCGCCGACCGGCGCGCCTGCCAAACAGGGAGTCGAAAGCGCATGTTAGAGAAACTCCGCGAGCGCCTGCAAGCACATCGCCCAAGTCGCTCGAGCAGTGCCTATCCCCAGGCAGCGGTGCTGCTGCCCATCGTCGCCCGAACCGAGCCCACGCTGCTGTTCACCCAGCGCACCGCCCACCTCTCCCAGCATGCCGGCCAGGTCGCCTTTCCGGGGGGCAAACGGGAACCCGAGGATAGCGACCTTCTCGCCACTGCACTGCGGGAAACCCAGGAGGAGATCGCGCTGGCGCCGGAGCGGGTCGAGGTCATCGGCCGACTCAGCGACGTCATCTCGCTCTACGGCCTCCGCGTGACACCCTTCGTCGGCGTGATCGCGCCGGATCTGTCGCTGGTGGCGGAGCCGGGTGAGATCGAGGCGATCTTCGAGGTGCCGCTACGCCACTTCGTCGATGACTGTCGCAGCCACACCGATGTGATTCCGGTCGACGATCAGCCCTGGTACGTTCCCAGCTACCCCTTCGAAGGCCGCACGATCTGGGGGCTGTCCGCCATGATGCTGGTCGAGCTGCTGGCGGTCGGCTTCGAATGCGATATCGCCCTGGACCGCAAGCCCGCCCAGGGCGAATTGCGCTATCACCCCCAGCGCCGGCGCCAGACTGCGGCGCGCTCCGGCCAATCTGGCAAGGTTCTCAAGTGAGTCCTTCATGACACCCAACGATGCCCACCACGCCTTTTGGGACAGCGCCCAACTGGCCACGTTGATCGACGGCCTGGTGGAGCGCGGCTGGTATGTCGGTGAGCGGTTTCTCGACCCAGGCCTGTGCCAGGGCCTGCGGGATGACCTGGAGCGACTGCACCAGCGGCAGGCACTGCAGGAGGCGGCCATCGGCCGCGGCGACGAGCGCACGCTGCGGCGCGACATTCGTGGAGACGCGATCCACTGGCTGGATCGGGAAAGCCTGGCCCAGCGTCGCTACCTGACGCTGATGAGCGAACTCCAGCAACAGATCAACGTCGCCCTTTACGCCGGACTGTTCGAGTTCGAGGCCCATTTCGCCCTCTATCCGCCGGGCGCGTTCTATCGCAAGCATTACGACAGCTTCCGGGGCCGGGCCAACCGCGTCATCTCCACGGTGTCGTACCTCAATCCGGCGTGGCCAGCGGACGGCGGCGGCGAGATGGTGCTCTACGATGAGCAGGACAGCGATCGCGAAGTGGCCCGCATTCAACCGCAAGCGGGCACTTTCGCCTGTTTTCTATCCGACCGGATCCCCCATGAAGTCCTCCCGACCCGACAGCCCCGGGTCAGTATCGCCGGCTGGTTTCGCCGCAACGCTTCGCTGGGCGGGGTGGTCGACCCGGCGCGCTAGGCTGTCGCCAGTCGACCCGCATCCGCCGGCATCCGCTTCGAATCGCACGGCGTCAGTCGGACGCCGGGACCCCGCGGCCGGCGACGCCTTCTCGCGCCGGGGAGCCGGACTCTTGCTCGCTGTCGACGGGAAGCGCCGTCTCCACATCCGGCACCACCTGGGACAGATCCTCCTGATGCTCGTGCTCGATCGCCCCCTGCACCAGTTCGTCGGTCACGCTGAGTTCGGCCCCCACCACCGACTGCTGGGGATTCGAGGTGAACGGTGCCACCGGAACCGGTGCCGGGCGCCGGCTCCGTCGCCACACGAAGAAGGCCACCAGCGCCACGCCCAGCCCGGCCAGCGCCACGAACAGCCCGACATCGCCGACATGGATCATCAGCGGCGTGATCAGTGGCGGGCTGAGAGTGGCGCCCAGGGCGTTGATCAGCAGCAGCCCCTGGCTCATTCGCACCAGGGCGCCAGCCGGGGCGCGGTCGGCCGCGTGGCTCACCGCCACCGGGTAGATCGCGAACACTCCGCCGCCCACCAGGAACAGCATCGCCGCGAGCAATCCGGGCAGGTCCGGCAGCAGCATTACGCCAACACACAGCACCGCCAGCACCACACCGATCAGAATCAGCACGATCTGCCGGTCGTGCCGGTCCGACCAGCGTCCGATGGGGTATTGCAGCAGCATGCCGCCGAGGATCACCACCGCCATCATCTCGCCGATCTGCTGCACCTCGAAGCCGCTGCGCTGCAGATAGAGCGGCAGCAGGCTGTAGATGGCCGACACCGCCAGCCCCGAACCGAAGCAGCCCATCACCCCGGTCGGCGTCACCGTGATCAGCCGCCAGGGCGACAGCGGTTCGGCGTGCTCGATGAGTGGCGAGACGCGAGGGATCATGCCCAGCGGCAATACCGACAGCGAGGCCAGCATGGCGATGACCATGAACGGCTGGCTGGCACCGGCGCGGTCCGCCACGCCCAGCAGCAACTGCCCGATGACCCCGGCGCCGTATAGCGCGATCATGTAGAGCGCCAGCAGCCGGCCGCGAACGCGGGTGTCGGCTGCGGTCAGCAACCAGCTCTCGATGACCAGATAGACGCCCAGTGTCGCCCACCCGCCAATCAGGCGCAGCGTGAACCACAGCGGGGCATTGAGCCACAGCCCCTGCAGCAGCACGGTCACCGCCACCAGCGACGCGAAGCAGGCGTAGGCACGAATGTGGCCGATCCGCAGCAACAGCCGATCGTTGAACAGCGCCCCGATCGCCAGCCCGATGTAGTAGGCGGCCGAGACCCAGCCGATGGTGGTGACCGACTCCCCGGCCGCGTCCAGGCGCAGGGTGATGAGCGACGCCAGAAAACCGTTGCCGATACCCAGGATGAAAAGCCCGAGTAGCGGTGCCAGCGCCATGGAGAGCAACTGCCGGGACATAAGGCCACGAACCTCGAAATTGCACGTCGAACGACGTCGGCGATGCCTGCAGCGGGCACGGCGGCCGACGGATTCACTCGAATGGAGTCGGTTAAGATTAGACACTCACGCCGTCATGACGACTTTGCCTCGGAACAAGACCCGACTGCTCGGAGGAAGACCAGACACGTGAGGTCGAAGCGAGCGCACTATACGCCCGGCCCTGCGCCAAAAGAAGTCGAAAAAGCGCCTGAAAAGGAGCTATTGCGCCGCTTTGGGGCAATGCCCGTCTCGCCATTACCTGGCGTTATCCAAAACCCCCGTTTGACCACACCATCCGGCATTGAAGTCGCGCCATCGCGATGAGGCAGTGGGCCGTCAGCGGCTTTTTACCGCCTGAAGGCGTATGCTGGGGACGGTTATAGCCATTAGCGTGCTAATTCGCGCCCCGCTTCCCTGCCTCACGCCCAGGACACCATGCCCGCAGCCACCCAAGATCCTCACGACAGTCCCGTTTATCGTCAGCCCGGTTTCGTCCCCTTTCTCGCCTCGCGTCTCTGCGCGGTCTTCGCCATGCAGATCCAGGCGATCGTGGTGGCATGGCAGGTCTACGACATCACCCACGACCCATTGACGCTGGGCTATGTCGGCCTGGCGCAGTTCCTGCCCATGGTCCTGCTGCTGTTGCCGGCCGGCGACGTGGTCGACCGCTTCGATCGCAAGCGAATCCTGCAACTCAGCTGGGCCGCCCAGGCGCTCTGCAGCGTGCTGCTGATCCTGCTGTCGCTGGAGCAGCCCGATTCGCCGGTGCCGTTCTATGCGGTACTGGTGCTGTTCGGCGCCGCCCGCGCCTTCACCGGACCGACGCTGCAGAGCCTGCTACCGCAGATCGTGCCGCGCGATCAGCTGGGCAAGGCGATCGCCGTCAACTCGTCGATCATGAAGATCGGCGTCATCGGCGGCCCCATGCTCGGCGGTCTGCTTTACGCCTTCGGCCCGACGCTGACCTACAGCGTCAACCTGGGCTGCTTCCTGGTGGCCCAACTGGCGCTGGCCGGCGTGCCGGTGCGCTATGCCTTCGAACGGATCCAGACCGACGATAGCGCCTGGCAGCGGTTTACCGCCGGGATCCACTACATCCGCAACAAACCGGTGATTCTCGGGGTCATCTCGCTGGACCTGTTCGCCGTGCTGTTCGGGGGAATCGTCGCGCTGCTGCCGGTCTACGCCCATGAAATCCTGCACGTCGGCCCGGAGGGTCTCGGCGCCCTGCGCAGCGCCATCGCTGTCGGCGCGTTTCTGATGGGGCTCTATCTGGGCGTGCGGGCGATCAAGCGCCACGCCGGGCTGATCATGTTTGCCGCGGTGGCGGTATTCGGCATCGCCAACCTGGTCTTCGCCCTCTCCCACTGGTTCTGGCTGTCGTTCGGCGCCCTGCTGATCGCCGGTGCCGCCGACATGATCAGCGTCTACGTGCGCCTGACGCTGTTGCAGCTCGCGACACCGGACGAGATGCGCGGTCGGGTCAACGCCGTCAACATGCTGTTCATCGGTGCCTCCAACGAACTCGGCGAGTTCGAATCCGGCGTCACGGCGTCGTGGTTCGGCACCGTACCGGCGGCGGTCATTGGCTCCGTCGGCACGCTGGCGATCGTCGGGCTGTGGATGTGGCGCTTCCCGGTGCTGAGGCACGCCGATCGACTCGACGGCGTCGAGGAGGAACCGGTGGGCCCGTCACGCCCCGAACCCGCGGGCAAGTCGGCGTGACCCGCTGGAAGCCGGCATGCGTCACTCCGCTCCCCGGCTCTCGTACTCGAACAGCTTGGCCAGCCGCGATGCCACCGGCGTCAGCGGCACGCCGCGGCGCTTGATCATGTGAAAGGTCGCCAGCGGTAGTGGATCGTCCAGGGTCAGTTCCCTCAGTTCGCCCATGCCGTGCTGTGCGGTCATCTGCGCGGCGAAGACTCCGACCATATCGCTGTGCTGGATCAGATTGAGCGAAGTGGTGAAGGAGTCGCACACCACGCTCACCTGATCGCGCGAGAAACCGTGACGTTCCAGGGTGTCGGCAAGATCGGCGTAGTAACCGCTGCGCGCCGTCGGCAGCACCCAGTCGCAGTCGATCAGCTCCTTTAGTCGGCGCGCGCCCGCTTGGGGGTGATCCCGTCTCAGAACCACGACGAAGGGCGTCGAGAACAGCGGCAGCGCCTCGAGATCGCTGTCGAGCACGCCGCTGGAGAGCGTGTTGATCGAGAAGTCCAGTTCACCGTCGCGCAGCCCCGCCACCATCGATGAGAGTTGCCCCTCGAGCACCCGCAACCTGACGTTGGGCAGTTCTTGCCGGAAGCGCCCGACCACCTGAGGCAGCAGCGTACGCGCCACCGTGGCCGAAGCCCCCATCACGATCTGCCCGCGCAGCACCCCGTTCAACTGCTCGACGTTCTCCCGCGCCCGGCGCAGTTCCTCGATGATCAGATGCGCGTGCTGATCGAAGGCCCGCCCGGAGTCGGTCAGCGTCACGCCCTGGGAAGTGCGCACCAGCAGCGCGGCCCCCAGCCCCTCCTCCAGCTCCCGGATGGCCTTGGTCAGGCCCGGCTGGGAAAGCCCCAGCTCACGCGCCGCCGCCCGAATGCTGCCGCGGCGGGATACTTCGACGAAGGCCCGAATCTGGTGGAGCTTGATCGGATACTGCATACGGCGACTCCCACTGCGCGATCACCGCAGGTTATCACCAAAAAGTAATCGACATCTTTTGCGGATCCCGAGCCGGCTCTACTGTTGACGAGTCGACGCCACCAGACTCCCGACTTCAGCCCCGGGTTTCAGGATCCAGATCGTCAGTCTGACGTTCTGAAGACGATGACGACGACATGCTCGAGGTCCAGACGCCACAACACAATCGATCGTCGGCTCCGAGCGCGGCAATAGCGCGATATAACATTCGATCGGCTCATCCGATCTACAACAATCGACTCAGGAGTTCCCCATGGAAGCGACCGCGTCCCGTGACGCCGCTCGCCCGCGGCTGTCGATCCGGCTGCTGAACGCCATCGAGCGTTTCGGCAACCGGCTTCCCGACCCCTTCATGATCTTCGTCATGCTGGCTGCCGCCGTGCTGGTGGCATCGGTGCTGTTCGCCCTCGCCGGCGCCACTGTCGAACATCCCGGCAGCGGCGAGGTAGAGGCGATTCGCAGCCTGGTCTCCGCCGAGGGTATCCAGTTCATTCTCGACTCGATGCTCGATAACTTTACCGGCTTCGCGCCGCTCGGGCTGGTGTTGTCGATGATGCTGGGTATCGGCCTGGCCGAAAAGCTGGGGCTGCTGGAGACCCTGGTGCGCCATACCATTCTTTCGGCACCCAAACGGCTGGTGACTTACACCGTGGCGTTTACCGGGATCATGATGAACGTCGCCTCCGACGCCTCGCTGATCCTGCTGCCGCCGCTGGCGGCGATGGTCTACCACTCCCTTGGCCGCCATCCGATCGCCGGCCTGGCGCTGGGATTCGCCAGCGCCGGCGCGGGCTTCACCGCCAACCTGCTGATCGTCGGGACCGATGCGCTGCTGTCGGGCATTTCCACCGAGGCGGCGCGCATCGTCAGCCCCGACATGATGGTGACACCGGTGGACAACTGGTACTTCAACTGCGTCTCCGTGTTCGTGCTCACCATCGTGGCCGCCGTCGTCACCGAGCGCGTCATCGAACCGCGCCTCGGCACCTATCAGGGCGACGTCGAGCAGGTCGAAAGCAGCGAGCCGGCAAATGCCCGCCGCGGTCTTCGCAACGCCGGCATTGCCGCGCTGATCTACGTCGCTGCCATCGCCACGCTGCTGTTCTGGCCGAACTCGCCGCTGCGCGGCCCCGATGGCGAGCTGATTCCGTCGCCGTTCCTGAGCGGCATCATTCCGATCATCCTGTTCTTCTTCATCACGGTCAGCGTGACCTGGGGCATCACCGTGGGTCGCATCAAGCGCTCGCGCGACGTGTCCGAGAACATGGCCGAGGCGATGCGCGACCTGGGCAGCTACATCGTGCTGATCTTCGCCGCCTCGCAGTTCATCGCCTGGTTCAACTGGACCCACATCGGCACCTGGATCGCGGTCAACGGTGCCGACCTGCTGACCGCCATGGACTTCACCGGGTTCCCGGTCATCCTCTGCTACATCGTCTTCACCGCCTGCATGAACCTGCTGATCTTCAGCGGCTCGGCGAAGTGGGCACTCGAAGCCCCGGTGTTCGTGCCGATGTTCATGCAGCTCGGCTATCACCCCGCCTTCGTCCAGGTCGCCTATCGCATCGCCGACTCATCGACCAACATCATCTCGCCGCTCAATCCCTACATGATCGTGGTGCTCACCTTCATCCGGAAATACGACAAGAACGCCGGCCTCGGCACGCTGATGTCGCTGATGCTGCCCTACACCCTGGCATTTCTGGGGATCTGGATCCTGTTGCTGACGGCGTTCTACCTGCTGGGGCTTCCCTATGGCCCGGGCATCACCACCTATCTGCCCTCTTGAGGCGACAGGACACGACTGTGGGCAAGCGCATCAAGACATCCAATACGCGGAGAACGTCACCATGAGTACCGTTACCGAACCAGAACTGGCCCCAGCGATCGACGCGCTGATTCCGCAGTTGACCCAGTGGCGACGGGATTTCCATCGCCATGCCGAGTCCGGCTGGGTCGAGTTCCGCACCGCCTCGATCGTTGCCGAAGAGCTGGATCGGCTCGGCTATCGGGTCAGCCTCGGCCGCGACGTAATCGACGCCGATAGCCGCATGGGCGTGCCCGAGCCCGAAGTGCTGGTTCAGGCGCTCGAGCGCGCCCGCGACCAGGGCGCCGTCGAACGCTGGCTGCCGGCCCTCGCCGGCGGCTACACCGGCGTGGTGGCGGAATGGGATACCGGCCGCCCGGGGCCGACATTGGCCTATCGCGTCGATCTCGATGCGCTCGATCTCGATGAGTCCAGTGACAACGACCACCGGCCCAGCCGGGAGGGATTCGCCTCCCGCAACGCCGGCATGATGCATGCCTGTGGCCATGACGGTCATACCACCATCGGGCTGGGCCTGGCGCGTCTGTTCGTCGAGCTGATGCCGCATCTGAGCGGCCGCATCAAGCTGATCTTCCAGCCCGCGGAGGAGGGCGTACGTGGCGCGAGATCGATGGTCGAAGCCGGCGTGCTCGATGACGTGGATATCTTCATCGCCACCCATATCGGCACCGGGGTGCCCAAGGGAACGGTCGTCTGCGGCCACAACGGCTATCTCGCCACCACCAAGCTCGATGTCACCTTCACCGGCGTACCCGCCCACGCCGGCGCCAATCCGGAAGCGGGCAGCAACGCCCTGCTGGCCGCCGCCCAAGCCGCCCTCGGACTGCATGCCATTCCGCGCCACAGCGCCGGCGCCTCGCGCATCAACGTCGGCGTGCTCAGCGCCGGCAGCGGCCGCAACGTGGTGCCCGGCACCGCCACGCTCAAGCTCGAAACCCGGGGCGAGACCAGCGAGATCGACGATGAGATGCAGCGCCGAGCGCTGGCCGTGCTGCGCGGCGCGGCCCAGATGCAGGGCGTAGAGATGGCGTACCGCCTCGCCGGCGAAGCGCGCAACTGCGAACCGAGCCCTGAGCTGGTCGAGTTCATTCAGGGGCACATCGCCGGCCTGCCCGGCATCGACAGCGTGATCGCCACCGAAAATCGCCCTTCCGGCTCCGAGGACGCCACCACCATGATGCAGCGCGTGCGGGAACGCGGCGGGCTGGCCACCTACATGGTGTTCGGCACCGAACTCGCCGCCGGCCACCATCATCAATGCTTCGATTTCGACGAGGACGTACTGCCGCTGGCCATCCACACCCTGGCCCATCTGGCCCTGCAGGCAGACGATCCGGCCCTTCACCGCCGACCTTCCGAGACGCTTCAAGGATAACGTTTTTCATGGATATGAACGCGACTGACGCCACGATCCGGCGGCTCGACACCCTGATCGAGAGCAAGCGCGACCGCTTCATCGATCATGCCAATCAGGTGTGGGAACTGGCCGAGACCCGCTTCGAGGAGACCCGCTCTGCGGCGAGGCTGAGCGACGCGCTGGAAGCCGAAGGTTTTCAGGTCGAGCGCGGCATCGCCGGCATCGAGACCGCCTTCGTCGCCAGCTACGGCAGTGGCAAGCCGGTCATTGCGCTGCTCGGCGAGTACGACGCCCTGGCCGGACTCAGCCAGCGCGGTGAAGCGAGCGAAGCCGAGCCGCTGGTCCCCGGCGGCAATGGTCATGGCTGCGGCCACAATCTGCTAGGCGTCGCCGCGCTGGCCGGCGCCGTCGGCGTGCGTGACTATATGGCCGACAACGCGCTCTCCGGCACCGTGCGCTTCTACGGCTGCCCCGGCGAAGAGGGGGGCTCCGGCAAGACCTTCATGGTGCGCGAGGGGGTGTTCGACGATGTCGACGCCGCGCTCACCTGGCATCCACAGGCGTTCAACGCCATCTTCTCGACGCCGACGCTGGCCAATATCCAGGCCTACTTCCGCTTCACGGGCACCTCCGCCCACGCCGCCAACTCGCCCCATCTCGGCCGCAGCGCGCTGGACGCCGTGGAGCTGATGAACGTCGGCGCCAACTATCTGCGCGAGCACATCGTGCCGGACGCACGCCTGCACTACTCGATCACCCGCACCGGCGGCGCCTCCCCCAACGTCGTCCAGGCCGATGCCGAGGTGCTCTACCTGATGCGTGCCCGGCGCATGGGCGACGTCCGGGCGATCTTCGAGCGTGTCCAGAAGATCGCCGAGGGCGCGGCGCTGATGACCGGGACCCAGGTCGAGATGACGTTCGACAAGGCGTGCTCCGGCTACCGCCCCAATCGCACCCTGGAACGGCTGATGCAGTCACGATTCGAGGCATTCGGCCCGCCGCGTCATGACGCCGGGGAGCAAGCCTACGGGGCACGCATCAAGGCGACGGTCAGCGACGACGATCTGCGTACCACCTACGCCAATATCCTCAGCGCCGGCGGCGAGGCGGCAGAGGCGTATGTCGACGGGCTCGAAGGCAAGGCTCTGGTCGACGACATCGCCCCCTACAGCGCCAGCGACGAACTGATGTATGGCTCCACCGATGTCGGCGACGTCAGTTGGGTGGTGCCGACCGCCCAGTGCTACGTCAACTGCTTCGCCCTGGGCACGCCGCTGCACACCTGGCAGGTGGTCGCCCAGGGGCACAGCTCGCTGGGCCACAAGGGCATGCTGCAGGCGGCCAAGGTGATGGCCGGCACCGCCGTCGCGCTCATGCAGGATCCGGCCATCCTGGCCGAGGCGCGGGCGGAGTTGGACAGGGCCACGCGACGCGAGCCCTATCGCTGCCCGATTCCCGACGATGTCACGCCCTCGCCGCTGAAAGGGTGATCGCAAGTCATCGAGACAAGAAACCGAGGCGGCGGACAGGGTCAATGCCACCCATCACCGCCTTTGTTACCGTTTGATGAGCCTCGATACACCCGAAAAACCGATACGCCACTCATACTTCGTAGCAAAAGAACCATTCTTGTCGCCCGCCCCGTCCAGCCCCGAAGCTAACCCCGTGAAACCAAGGCTAGAGGCCAAGCGCGATCGCCCCTTAATGAAGCGGTCCGCTTTTTCGTTTTCGGACCCCTTACGCAGGCGATAACTTCATGAACCGGCCCGCTTTATCGTTCTCGATCGATGGCGACTTCGCCCTCGACTCGTCGCCACTCGCGCCGCCCCGGCAGCCCGTGCAACGTCCCGAGGCCAACCGGCACCCAGCGTCGTCGGACATTCACTGGCAGCGCTTTTCCGTCGCCTACGACTATCCCGTGGCCTTCACCCGGGAAATCTTCTCTCCCGACAACGCCCTGCTGGCCGATGTCATCTCGCGCCGCGAACCCCGCAAGAACCACCGCTGCCTGATCTACGTCGATGCCGGCGTTGCCGCCACCTGGCCGGACCTGAACCGGCGTATCGATGCCTACTTCGCCGCCCACGCCAGCCGCATGACCCTGCTGGCGGCGCCCATCACCGTGCCGGGCGGGGAGTCCGTGAAGGCCAACCTGGAGACGATCGACGGCGTGCTGGAGGGCATCCGGCGCCACGGTGTCGATCGTCACGCCTACGTCATCGTCATCGGCGGCGGCGCGGTGCTGGATGCGCTGGGGCTCGCCGCCGCCATGGGCCATCGCGGCGTCCGCCTGATCCGGCTACCCACCACGGTGCTGGCGCAGAACGACAGCGGCGTCGGGGTCAAGAATGCCGTCAACTTCAAGGGCTACAAGAACTTCATCGGCACCTTCGCCCCGCCCTGGGCGGTGCTCAACGACTTCGACTTCCTGAGCACGCTCTCGCGCCGCGACCGGCTGGCCGGTATCTCCGAAGCGATCAAGGTGGCGCTGATCCGCGATGGTGCCTTCTTCGACTGGCTGGAAGCCAACGCCGATTCGCTGGCCGAGTTCGACCCGCGCACCGAGGAAGCGATGATCCGCCGCAGCGCCGAGCTGCACATGCGCCAGATCGGCCGTGGCGGCGACCCGTTCGAACAGGGTTCGTCACGGCCGCTGGATTACGGCCACTGGGCGGCCCACAAGCTCGAGGCCCTGACCCACCACGGCATCGGCCACGGCGAGGCCGTCGCCATTGGCATCGCCCTGGACACGCGCTACTCCGTGCTGACAGGCCTGCTGCCCGCCGGCGCCGAGTGGCGCGTCGTGTGGCTGTTGAAGCGCCTGGGCTTGCCGGTCTTCCACACCCAATTGATGGAGCTCGGCGACGACGGTCGTCTTGCCATCATGGCGGGGCTCCGGGAGTTTCAGCAGCACCTCGGAGGCGAGCTGACGATCACGCTGCTGGCCGGGTTGGGGCGTGGACACGACCTCCACGAGATCGATGAAACCACCATGACAGCCGCGATCGACTGGCTGCGCGAAGAGGCAAACCACCATGCAGCTGCCTGATGATCTGGGTCAACTGACCTACTGTCTCAACATCCACCCGACTCAGACCTGGGAAGCGGTGCGCGAGGCGCTGCTCGGGCCGGTCAAGCGAGTGCGGGAAACCGTCTGCCCCGAGGCGACCTTCGGCGTGGGTCTGCGCCTGTCTGCCCAGGCGCTGGAGGAGCTCCGCGCCCCCGGCGCACGGGCCGAACTCAAGGAGATCCTCGCGCGGGAGAACTATCGCGTGGTGACCATGAACGGCTTCCCGTTCGGTCCCTTCCACGGCATCCCGGTCAAGCAGGCCGTCTACCAACCCGACTGGAAGCAGCGCGCCCGGCTCGACTACACCTGCTGGCTCGCCGACCTGATGGCGGAACTGGGCACCGCCGGCGACACCCTGAGCCTGAGCACCGTACCCGGCACCTACAAGCCTTTGGCCGAAGGGGCTGCGCCGGCGATGGCGGAAAACCTGCTCAAGGCGGCGGCCCACTGCGTCAAGCTCGCCCAGAAGACCCAGGTCACCATCGCCATCGCGCTGGAGCCCGAGCCCCACTGCTTCCTGGAGACCATCGCCGAAACGGTCGCGTTCTTCCGCGACCATCTCTATTCCGATGCGGCCGCCAACCGTCTGGGAGAACTCTGCGGATTGACCCGCGATGAAGCGAAACTGGTGCTGCCGCGGCATCTGGGTGTCTGCTACGACGTCTGCCACGCCGCGGTGGAATTCGAGGATCCGGCCGCCAGCATCGAGGCCCTGCGCACGGCAGCCATTCCGATCCACAAGCTGCAGCTGAGCGCCGCACTGCGCGTTCCACGGATCGACGCGGCGAAGCGCGACGCGCTGGCACCGTTCTGCGAGCGCACCTATCTGCATCAGGTCGTGGTCTCCAGCGCAGACGGACTGGTGCGATACGCGGACCTGCCCGAGGCGCTGGCCGACGACGCCAGAGCCGACGGCGAAGAGTGGCGCGTGCACTTCCACGTGCCGATCTTCGCGGACACGATAGCGCCGTTCGAGACCACCCAGTCGTTCCTTACCGACATCCTCGCCCTGCATCGCCAGCGACCGATCTCGCAGCACCTGGAAGTGGAGACCTACACATGGCAGGTATTACCGGAGACTCTGCGCACGGAGAGCGTGGAAGCGGCCATATCCCGCGAGCTGACCTGGGTCGCACGACAGCTGGCGTGACCACGGCGGGGCCGGCCAGGAAGCGTAGCGCCCGGATCTGGCTGGAGCTGGGGCGCGTTTCCAATCTCCCCACGGTCTGGAGCAACGTGCTGGCCGGCGGCGTGCTGGCGGGGTCCGGTGGTGCCGCGCTGTGGCATACCCCCGCGCTCTGGACGTCGCTGCTGGCATTGACGCTTTTCTATCTCGGCGGCATGTACCTCAACGACGCCTGCGATGCCGAGATCGATGCCCGCGAACGCGCCGATCGGCCCATCCCCCGGGGGGACGTCGACCGCCTGACCGTCACGCTGCTGGGCGCCGCGATGCTGGCGTCGGGAAGCGGGCTGCTGTTCCTGAGCCATCCGCCCGCCGGAATCACCGGCCTGGCGCTGGTCGTCGCGATCCTGGGCTACGACTGGTGGCACAAGCGGATCGGCTGGAGCCCGCTGTTGATGGGTGCGTGCCGACTGTTGACCTACCTGACCGCCGCGCTGATGGTTGCCGACACCCTCGATGCGGCGGTGGTCTGGGGTGCCGTCGGCCTGGCCTGTCACGTCATCGGCCTGACCTACGCCGCCCGCCAGGAGGCCTACGATCGGCTGGGCGCCGCCTGGCCGTTGGCCGTGCTGGCGGTGCCGGTCGCGCTGATGCTGGCCGCCATGCTGACCGGTCCCGAACCGTCGCTGCTGGCGTTGATCCTGTGGCTGGGCTATCTGGTCTGGGGCGCGCGCTGCCTGCTGTGGCTATCCCGCCGCGCTGCGGGGGACGTACCGCGTGCCGTCGTCGGCCTGATCGCCGCGATTTCGCTCTATGACGCCACGCTGATGGCGGCCATGGGCGCCAGCGGGATGGCCTTGCTGGGTGCCCTGGCCTTCGCCGCGACGCTGGCATTGCAACGGGTGACGTCCGGGACCTGAATCGACACACGCCAACCGGTGGCGGACGCCGCCGGTGGCAGGACGATCTTCGCCAAACGGACCAGGCCGAACCCACATCATGGTGATGCGGGCCCGGCCTTTTTTTGCCGTACGTCAGGCGCTGGCGTTATCGACGGCGGTCCGGCGGTACGCCATATCCTCATCGTCGCCTTCGAAAACGTGAGCCAATACCAGCGCCTTGAAGTCCGTCGCCTCGACCGGCCCGGCGGGCAGCAGGCCAGCTTCCGACGAGATCACCAGCGGCCCCATGGAGGGATCGTCGGTCAGCCGCCCGTGGGCGCCCTTGACCAGCGCCGTGTCCTTGAGCGAGATGACGTCCAGCAGTTGACGCATGCCGAGCCGCCGCTTGGCGAGACGCCATCCCGCCGCCAGCTTGGGCGACTTCAGCGCGGGATCGAAGAACAGCTCCAGCGGGTCGTAGCCCGGCTTGCGATGGATGTCGACGGTGCGCGCATAGTCCGGGGCTCGGGCATCATCCAGCCAGTAGTAGTAGCTGAACCAGCGATCCGGTTGGGCGATCGCCACCAGCTCTCCCGCGTTGGGGTGGTCGAGCCCCTGCTCGCGCTTTTCGCGGTCGCCCCAGACCGCTTCCACGCCCTCCAGCCCTTCCAGCAGCGCCCTGATCTTCGGAATCTCTTCCGGATCGCGAACGTAGACATGGGCGACCTGATGATCCGCCACCGCGAAGGCTCGCGACGCCCCGGCGTCGAGCTGCTCCTGCTGCCGTTCCCGACGCACCGCGACCAAGCCGGCCTCACGCAGCGCGCGATTGATATGGACGGCCTCGCTAACCGGCGTGATCCCGTACTCGGAGACCACGATGACCCGACGCCCTTCCCGCTCGGCCGCGTCGATCAGTTCACCACACAGCGCATCGACCTCCTGGAGATCGCGCTGCAACTCGGGATGGGCAACATCCGGCCCCAGGCGCTGAAGGTTGTAGTCCAGATGCGGCAGATAGGTCAGGGTCAGGGTGGGATCGCGGGTTTCCATGACATGGCGCGTCGCATCGCTGATCCAACGACTCGACGAGATATCCGCCATTGGCCCCCAGAAGGTGAACAGCGGAAAGGTGCCCAGCCTGGCGTCGAGTTCGTCGTGGAGATCCGACGGATAGGTGTAATGATCGGGTAATTTACGGCCGTCGGCGGGATACATCGGCCGCGGCGTGGCACTCCAGTCGGCGCTCGAATACATGTTGTACCACCAGAACAGTTTGGCGCAGGTAAAGTCGGGATTCTTCCGTCTCCCCGCTTCCCAGATCTTCTCGCCCGCCATCAGGCGGTTGGACTGGCGCCAGAACCAGACCTCGGCAAGATCCCGGAAGTACCAGCCGTTGGCCACGGCGCCGTGCCGCCCTGGCGGCAAGCCGGTCAGCAACGTCGCTTGAACGCTGCAGGTCACCGCCGGTGTCACGGTGTTCAACGGCCGCAATCCGCCCCGTTCGGCGAGCCGTTTCAGGGCCGGCGTATGGTCACCGACCAGTTGGGGTGTCAGCCCGACCACGAGAATTACCAGGGTGTTGTGCATGGCGCCGGCCTGCCGATTCGAGGATGAATTTTAGCCGTCGCGATCCCATCGCAACGATCTGTAAAGACTGCATATCAGTTGGAATAAGGAGAGACAATCGGCGCGACGATCGAAGCCCGATTTTGAGAAATTATCACCAGAAAAGTGAAGAGGCCGGCGAATCATCGCAGCAGAAAAGTCATCCGATCAGCGCGATTCAGCATTGGATCCTGGCCCCTCGACCGGTCAGTTAATTGAGCCTGGGGATTCTTTTCGCGACCCGATAAAGTGGCTTCTGAAACCACTGGCCCGGATGTTTACATGCCCGTTACACCGCTGAAGCTACTGCGCGACTGGACCTGTCGCCAGGCCCCGGATCAAGCTCGCTGGCTCGTCGAGCAGTACACGTCGCTGGGCCAGAGCGGCAACGAAAAGGATCTCCATCTGTTTCTCGGCCTGGTGCCGCGGCGCCTCGGCAAGCAGGACCTGACGCTGACGCCACAGGACCTGGCGATGGCGAACCAGAGCTATCCTGGCTGGCGCCCCGAGGGCTGGAGTCTCGATGGAGCGGCCCGTATTACTGCCCTGCTCGCCTTCGAGAGCAACCGCCCGTTTTCGGATACGTTCCGGGATCTGGTCCGGACCGCCGATGCCCGCGAATTGATCACGCTCTATCGGGGCCTGGCCCTCTACCCCCGCCCCGAGTCTCTAACGGACGCCGTAGGCGAGGGGCTGCGCTCCAACATGCGTGCGGTGTTCGAATCCATCGTTCATGGCAACCCCTATCCCCGCGACCACTTCGACGAGCATCGCTGGAACCACATGGTGCTCAAGGCGCTGTTCGTCGGCAGCCGGCTTTCCCCCATCGTCGGCCTGGACACGCGGGTTAACGCTGAGCTGGCCACCATCCTGCTCGATTACGCCCGGGAACGCTGGGCCGCCGGGCGCGAGGTGAGCCCGGAGCTGTGGCGCTGCGTCGGGCCTTTCGCCGAGCGCGTCTCGGCCTACGCTGCCCTGCAGCGTGCGCTGGCAGGGGTGCCGGAGCAGCGCAGTGCGGCGGTGCTGGCGCTGATGGCGGCCGACACCCCTCGCGCCCGGGACCTGCTCAAGACGGTGCCGGATATCACCGCACTGGTCGCGGACGGCCGTCTCGACTGGAACCACCTCACCCTGAAAGAGGCCGCCTGAGATGTTCATCGATCCCCACGCCCACATGGTGTCTCGCACCACCGACGACTACGAGGCCATGGCCGCCGCCGGCATCGTGGCTCTGATCGAACCCGCCTTCTGGGTCGGACAACCTCGCACCTTCGTCGGGACCTACGTCGACTACCTCTCCTCCCTGGTGGGTTGGGAGCGCTTCCGCGCCGGCCAGTTCGGGATCCGCCACTACTGCACCATCGGCCTCAACTCCAAGGAAGCCAACAACGAGGCGCTGGCGGAGGGTGTAATGGAGTGGCTGCCACGGTTCGCCCTCAAGGAGGGCGTCGTCGCCATCGGCGAAATCGGCTATGACGAGCAGACCCCACTCGAGGACAAGTACTTTCGCGCCCAACTGGCACTGGCCAGGCAGCTCGAACTGCCGGTGATGGTGCACACGCCGCACCGCGACAAGAAACGCGGCACCTCGCGCTCGATGGACGTCTGCGAGGAGATGGGGCTCGATCCCTCGTGGGTCGTCATCGACCACAACAACGAGGAAACCGTGCGTGAGACGCTGGATCGCGGCTACTGGGCCGGTTTCTCGATCTACCCGTCGACCAAGATGGGCAACGCGCGGATGGTCGAGCTGCTCAAGCAGTATGGCGGCGACCGGATCATCGTCGACAGCGCCTGCGACTGGGGGATTTCGGACTGTCTCGGCGTGCCCAAGACCGCTCGGCTGGCGCTCGAGTCCGGGATTGCCGAGACCGTGGTACGCCAGGTCACCTATGACAACGCCCTCGCCGTCTACGGCAAGAGCGGCCAGATGCAGGCCGCCGACTGGCTCGATCCCGCGCCCATCGACCAGCGCACCCTGTTCGAGGGCAACTCGATCCTGCGAGGCGGCCGCGATCCGCTGGTCGAGGCACCGGAGGATCGCCGCCGCGACCGGCTGCTGATCGAATAGCGCGACCGACCCTCCTTTTCTGCGGCGCCTCCGTTCAGGCTGGCACCCGGAGCCTCTCGACGGCAAAATGCGGTCAACCACCGCTGCGCCGCCGAGAGGAACTTCATGGTTTCACCGATCGACAACGCTGTCACCGAATCGGACACCGACGCCAGGCGTCCCGACACCACCCTCGCCATGATCGTCTACGCCCTGCTGCTGGGCGTCTTCGTGACCGGCATCACGCCGGTGATCGGCGTGATCATCGCCTACGTCTACCGCGGCAATGGCCCGCGCTGGCTGGACGAACACTACCGCTACCATATCCGCACTTTCTGGATCGGGCTGCTCTACGCCTGCATCAGTTGGGTGCTCGCCTTCGTGCTGATCGGTTTCGTGTTGATGGCGCTGCAGGCGGTGTGGCTGATCGTCCGTTGCGTCATCGGCTTCAAGGCACTGCAGGAACATCGTGCCCCGGACAAGGTCGATAACTGGCTGTGGTGATCCCTACGGTCAGCCCCCGGGCAAGCCGATGCTGCCCGCCGCTCCGGGATGCCGACCCGAGAGATGCGACAATGACGTGTACCGAGAAAAAGAGAGCCGAATGATCGAAAGTCTTCAAGCTCGCGCCATCCATCTGCTCTGGCGCCTGCTGTCACACTGCCGGCTGAAGACGATGTGGTCGCTGGCGGGTGTCGCCAGCCGCGTGCTGTATGCCGTTTCCCGGCGGGAGCGTCACGTCAGCCGGCGCAACCTCGAAGTCGCCTATCCTGACGACAGTGGCGAGCAGCGCCGCAGCCGGATCAAGGCCAGCCTGCGTCACTCCGCGGCCACCATGCTGGAGCTGGGCTTCGCCTGGATCGCCGACCCCAGACGCGTCGACGCCTCGATCGTCGAGGTCCACGGTCGTGAGCTGCTGGACGAGGCACGCGCCGAGGATCGCGGCGTGATCGTGCTGGCACCCCACTTCGGCAACTGGGAGGTACTGAACTTCTGGCTGTCGAGCCACTTCCCGTTCACCGCCATGTACGAGCCGCCCAAGATGGCCGACCTCGATCCCGTCATCCGTCACGGCCGCGAGCGGATGGGCGCCGAGTTGGTGCCGACCAACCCGCGCGGCGTCGCCGCCCTGCTCAAGGCATTGAAGCGCGCCGAAGCCGTCGGGATCCTGCCCGATCAGGAGCCCGACTGGGGCAGCGGCGTGTTCGCCGATTTCTTTGGCCGCCCCGCCTATACCGCCACCCTGCTGCCGAAGTTGGTGGCCCGGACCCAGGCTCGCGTCGTCACCGGCGTCGCCAGGCGCCTGCCCGATGGCCGCGGCTTCGCGATCCACTTCCTGGCCGCGGACGACCGCGTCTACGACACGGATGAGAATGTGTCGGCGCTCGGCGTCAACGCTTGCGTTGAGTCCGCCATTGCTCTCGATCCGGCCCAGTACCAGTGGGAATACAAACGCTGGAAGAAGACCGAGCAGGAGCAGCAGCTCGTGCCCGGCTATCGGAAGCACCGGCTCTACCGCAAACGTTGAGCGCCGGCGTAAGCCGCTGCTCTACTGGGCCAGACCGCCAAAGCGCCCGGCCTGGTAGTCATCGATGGCCGCGGCGATCTCTTCCCGGGTGTTCATCACGAACGGGCCATGGGAGACGACCGGCTCATCGATGACCTCGGCATGGCCGAAGATCAGCCTGGCGTCGTCCGACGCTTCGAGTTCGACGCCATCGCCGGCCCGATCCAGTTCGATCAAATGGCGCGACTTCACCGCCTGGCCGGCCACCGCTATCTCACCACTGACGACGTAGAGGAAGACCTGTCGCCCGGCCGGGGCCGACAGCGTATGGGAAGCACCTGCCGGCAGCCTCAGTGTCGACATGAACACGTCGGTCAGACTCTCGACAGGCCCGCGTTGGCCCTCGCACTCACCGGCTATCAGGTTCAACTCCCCGCCACCGGCCAGGGCAATCGTCGGAATCGCCGTTCGCTGCAGGCCGGTATAACGCGGCTCGCTCATCTTCAGTCGCGCCGGCAGGTTGATCCAGAGCTGCAGAATCTCCAGCGGCCCGCCTTCGCGCAGGAACTCGGGCGGGGAGATCTCGGCGTGGACGATACCGCTGCCGGCGGTCATCCACTGCACGCCGCCGGCGTGGATCACGCTCTGATGATCGGCGCTGTCGGCGTGGGCCAGCGAGCCTTCGAGAATGAAGGTCACCGTCTCGAAGCCGCGATGCGGATGGGGCCCGAACGGCAGACCCCGATTGTTGGCCGAATAGACCTGCGGGCCGTGATGATTGAGAAACAGGAACGGATCGAGCTGGTCGAGCCCGGGGCCCGGCAGCGGCCGGCGGGTCGTCAGATCGCCGATGTCGTCGCGGATGGCCGGGTGCTGGGCGATGACGCCGCGTGGCGTGAAGGTAGACATAAGAGGCTCCTGAATAGAATCAGCAAGGAGTCTAGGTCACACCTACCGCAAAAAAAGCGAATGATTTCCGTCCAATCATTGCATGGAGTCGTTTTCACCACGGCACCGCCTCGATGGAAAAGTCGCCGAGCGTACTCGCTCTCGACCTGACATTCGCCGACCCGGCTCATCGCTGGTTCCGGGAGCTGGTGATCTCGACCTGCCGTGGGGCCTATGGGGAGACTTGAGCTTCCGGCATCGATCACCCGACCTCCCCAGTGCTGGTTGCCGCCAACGCCTCCTCGATCACCGCCACCAGCGGCGACTGCGTCGGTGAAAGGCGCGAGACCATCACCAACTCGCGGTAAAACGTCTGCTCTCCCAACGCCACGATCCTTACCGGCGGCGGTTGCCGATGTCGCCACAGCCCGGTCAGCGGAATCAGCGCCACGCCCAGACCGAATTCGACCATTCTGGCAATCGCGTCGATCTCGTCGAGTTCCAGCCGAATCGCCGGACGCAGTCGCCGCCGCTCGAGAAAGCGGACCACCTGACGTCCACCGAAGGAGCCCCGGTCGTAGAGCACCAGCGGATGGGTCTCGAGCAGTGCTTCGACGCTCTCACCATCGCTATCGGCCGGCGCTATCATCACGAAGGGCTCGCGGGCGATCACGCGAGTGTGGAGATCGCCGGGTAGCGCAAAGGGGGGCTGGACGATCATCGCCATGTCCAGGTCGCCCTTGTCGACCTGATCGAGCAGCGTCAGCGATACACCGGGCACGATCCGGGTCATGACCCCGGGTGCCGAGACTCCCAATGCTCGCAGCACATCGGGCAGCAGCCCGCTCTGAACGCTGGCGATGGCGCCGAGGTGCCACTCGCCGGTCAGGCCATCGCTATCGGCATTGCGAATGCGCTCGGCCAGGGCCAGCATCTCCTCGGCCCGGGGCAGCAGTCGGCGTCCGGCAGCGTTGAGCCTGACGGCGCGCCCAGTACGCTCGAACAGTGGCTCGCCGACGTCGGCCTCGAGATTTCGAATCTGGGTGCTGATGGCGGACTGGGTCAGCCCCACCGCCCCACCGGCGGCGGAGAAGGTCCCATGGCGTACCACGGCGAGAAAGGTCTTGAGCTCTCTGAGCATGGATCGATGGCCACTAGAATACAAATAATTTGATATCAGACAGCAATATTATGCGCTTTCCATCAAATTTAATCGCGTCCAGAATGACTCGACATCAATGACGCCCAGGCCAACGACTTTCAGGAGAACTCCCATGGCACTGTCCCCCTTCCACCTCGCCATTCCGGTTCACGATCTGCCCGCCGCACGCAAGTTCTACGGCGAGACCTTCGGTCTGAGCGAAGGCCGCTCCAGCGAGCAGTGGGTCGATTTCGACTTCTATGGCCATCAACTGGTGATTCACGAGCATCCGCCGACACCGTCCCAGGAGTCCGCGCACACCAACCCGGTCGACGGCCATGACGTGCCGGTGCCCCACTTCGGCATCATCTTGGGCTGGAGCGAGTGGGAAGCCCTGGCAGAGCGCCTGAAGGGCTTCGGCACCCAGTTCGTGATCGAGCCCTACGTGCGCTTCAAGGGTCAGCCCGGCGAACAGGCCACCATGTTCCTGCTCGATCCGTGCGGTAATGCGCTGGAGTTCAAGGCGTTCAAGGATATGGGTCAGCTGTTCGCCAAGTAATACCGTTTCTCTCGCGTCCCTCGACGTCTTGTGATTGCCGCCGATTTCGATCGGCGGCTTTTTTGTGTCGATGGCGATAACGACCCGCTAAGCGAGCCGCCGGAGATGCAGCGCACCAATGGCCAGCGCGACCAGCAGCAATACCGCGATGAACAGCGACACCCCGTTCCAGCCGCCCCAGAACCAGAACGCGCCCCCCAGCGTCCCGGCGACGCTGGAGCCGAGATAGTAGCTGAACAGGTAGAGCGACGACGCTTGCCCCTTGGCCTGACTGGCGCGCTGACCGACCCAGCCGCTGGCCAGCGAGTGGGCGGCGAAGAAGCCGAAGGTGAAGATCAGGATGCCGATCAGGATCAGGCTGATCGGCTCGAGCAGCGTGGTCGCCAGTCCCACCAGCATCATCACGATGAATAGCCAGAAGATCCGCTGACGCCCCAGGCGGTCGGCCAGCGAGCCCGCCCAGGCCGAGCTGTAGGTGCCGGAGAGGTAGGCGATGGAGAGCAGCCCCACCAGCGCCTGACTGACCTGATAGGGCTCAGCCAGTAGCCGGTAGGCGATATAGTTGTAGAGGGTGACGAAGCCGCCCATCAGCAGGAAAGCTTCGGCAAAGAGCCAGGGCAGCCCTCGATCCCGGAAATGGACGGTGAACCCGGACAAGACGCTGCGCCAGTTGAGAGGGCGCGGCGAGAAGTGCTTCGACGGCGGCAGCCAGCACATGAACAGGATCGCCGCGATCAGCGCCACGATACCGATGATGGCCAGCGTCCAGCGCCACGGCACCCAATCCACCATCACGCCACTGATCAGGCGCCCACTCATGCCGCCAATCGAGTTGCCGCTGATGTAGAGTCCCATCGACAGGCCGACGTAGCGCGGATGTATCTCCTCGTTGAGATAGGTCATCGCCACCGCGCAGAGCCCTGACAGCGACAGCCCTGCCAGGGCGCGCATGATCAGGATCCCCGTCCAGTTCGGCATCACCGCTGCCAGCAGCGTGCAGGCGGAAGCGGACAGCAGCGCGATCGTCATGATCGACTTGCGCCCCACCGCGTCGGAGACCGGGCCCGTGACCAGCAGCCCTATCGCCAGCATCCCGGTCGAGACCGACAGCGACAGGCTGCTGGTCGCCGCGTCGATCCCGAAGGCGTCGGACAGAATCGGCATCAGCGGCTGCACACAGTAGAGCAGCACGAAGGTCGAGAAAGCACCGAGGAACAGCGCCAGCATGGTCGGCCGATAGCCGGCCCGGCCGCGTTCGATGAAATCACTCTCGACGACCTCCGCCTCGCGTTCCAGCTGGCGGTTCGTCGCCCGTGTGGCGTCATGAATCTCGGATGGTGTGCGGCGGGACAACCCGATTCTCCCGATCTCGATAGCAGGGCCGAGGCCGGGCGATGGCCCTGCCCGAACGGCGTGAATTCAGCTATTGGTAGATTACGCCGCCTCGATTAAGCTTTCTAATATATTATTCGACGTTTTTGAGAGGTTTTCCGACTCAATGGAACTGCGCTATCTGCGCTACTTCGTGGCGGTGGCGGAGGAGTTGCACTTCAGCCGCGCCGCCCAGCGGCTGGGTATTTCCCAACCACCACTGAGCCAACAGATTCGGGCCCTGGAAGCCGAGCTCGACACGCGCCTGCTGACGCGCACCAATAGACGTGTCGAACTGACCGAAGCGGGCCTTCTGTTCCTGGAGGAAGCCCGAGAGATACTGGCTCGCACCGAGCGGGCATCGCGACGGGTGTCGCGCGTTGGACGCGGCGAGACCGGCCAGCTCAGGGTCGGCTTCACCACCTCGGTGCCCCTGACCGCGACCCTGCCGCAGATCCTGCTGCGCTACCGGCAACGCTACCCGGATGTCGATCTGCGCATGCATGAGCTCAACAGCCGCCGCCAGATCGAGCCGCTGCTGGAAGGCGACCTGGACATCGGCATCATGCGCCCCGCCACGCTGCCGGACGGTCTCGACGCCTTTACCTTGATCCGTGAACCCCTGATGGCCGTGGTCAACGACCAGGGGCCGCTTGGCGGCCACTCGTCGCCGCTGACACTCGACGAACTGGCGATCCATCCGTTCATCTATTTCTCGCCGGCCGCCGGCACCGGCCTGCTGGATCAGTTCAACGCGCTTTTCGCCAGGCGTGGCCTGACACCGCGCCTGGTCCAGGAAGTCGGTGGCCCCAATACCATCATCAGTCTCGTTGCCGGCGGACTCGGCGTCTCGATCCTGCCAGCCTCCTTCCGACACATCCGGATCGACAACGTGCGCTACCGCCCCATCAGCGACGACGATGCCGTCTCGGAAGTCTGGCTGACCCATCTCCGCCACCAGCCGACACCCCAGACGCAGCGCTTCGTCGATCTGGTGCGCGAATACCGCGACCGGGAGACACCCGCCTGACCGCAGGCTCTCGTCACCCGATGCCTTTTCGCCGACGAGGCTTGCCGGTAGTCTCTTGCCGATACCCCGCTTCGCAATGCGCCCCCGGGCGTGATGACAGGAGAGATCCGACATGGAATCCGGCTGGAGCCTCGGTCTCATGACCGGCACCGTTCTCGATGGCAACATCGATATCGCCATGCTGCACAGCGACGGCGAGAGGATCGACGAGTTCGGTCCCTACGAGCTGGTGCCCTATCCCACCGACATCCGCACCCTGCTCTCGGACACCCTGGCCGCCGCCCGGCAGTGGAACTTCGAGGGTCCCGAACCCGCCATCTTCCGCCACGCCGAGACCGCCCTGACCGAAGCGCAGTCCATCGCCGTCTCGGGATTTCTCGATCGCCATGGCTTCCGGCCCGATCAGCTCGACGCCATCGGCTTTCATGGCCAGACCGTACTGCACCGCGCCCCGGCGGCAGGCCGGCGCGGCGCCACCCGCCAACTGGGCGATGGCGAGTTGATGGCACGGATGGTGGGCAGCGACGTGGTCTACGACTTCCGCAGCGCGGACGTGGAGCGCGGCGGCCAGGGAGCGCCGCTGTCGGCGATCTACCATCGGGCACTGCTGCGGCGCCTCGGCGCCGGTCCGGAAAGCCTGGTGCTCAACCTCGGCGGGGTCGCCAATCTCTCCTGGTGGGGCGGGGATGGGGACTGCAGCGAACGCTTGATCGCCTTCGACACCGGCCCGGCCAATGCACCGATCGACGATTGGGTCCGGCAGCACACCGGCGCGGCCATGGACCGGGATGGCCTCATCGCCAGCCAGGGGCGCGTGGACGAGGAGCGGTTGAGCGCACTGCTCGACCACCCCTATCTCACCGCCCCCTACCCGAAGTCGCTGGATCGCTTCGACTTCCAGGCGGAGATGGCCGAGGGGCTGGACCTGGAGGACGGCGCCGCCACCCTGACCGCGTTCACGGCCTCCGCCGTGGCCAAAGCGATGTCGCTGCTGCCGCAACGGCCGTCGCGCATCGTCGTCTGCGGCGGTGGGCGCAGGAACCCCACGCTGATGCGGGAACTCGCCCATCGCACCGGTGCCGAGGTGCAACTCGCCGATGCCGTCGGCTGGCGCGGCGATGCCATCGAAGCGGAGTGTTTCGCCTATCTGGCCATGCGCTCGCTGCGCGGTCTACCGTTGAGCTTCCCGCTCACCACCGGCGTGGCCACACCGCAGACCGGAGGCCGGGTGGCACGCGCCGTCGACCGGCCCTGATCCTGGCGTCCTCTCCCGCCCGCGCGATCTGCTTGACCCTCCCGCGCCGCTGACTCAGACTGACGACGGCCTCCCGGCTCGGCCTCATCGAGCCGGGAGGCCAACGCTTGACGGGGTGCCGGTGGAACCGGCTGAGATCGTCCTGCGCCGCGACTCGCTGGAGCCGCCGCGCCACGACGGATCCCGACGAACCTGATCCGGCTAGTACCGGCGTAGGGATCAAGCGGAGGTCCGCGTCGAACGGTCCCCGATACCGCCCAACCGTGCCTCCCCCCGCCTACGCTGTGCGCCGGCCTGACCTCAACGTCATGCCCGAGGCACAAAGCACCATGAAATCACCACAGTTTCTCTCCGAGACCGCCCGCGTCGACAGTGCCGCCATCGCGCCGCTGCCAGCCTCGACCAAGATCTACGTCGAAGGATCGCGCCCCGACATTCGCGTCCCCATGCGCGAAATCACGCTGTCGCCGACGCAGACGAAGAGCGGCCTCGAGCCCAATGCTCCGCTCACCGTCTACGACACCTCCGGGCCCTACACCGACCCGCAGGCCGACATCGACATCCGTCGGGGTCTGGCGCCCCTGCGTCGCCCCTGGATCGACGCGCGCGACGATACCGAGTGGCTCGACGGCCCCAGCTCCGCCTATGGGCGCCGGCGCGCCGAGGACCCCCGTCTCTCGACCCTGCGCTTTCAGCTCGCGCGCACCCCGCGCCGCGCCCGCCCGGGCACCAACGTGACCCAGCTCCACTATGCCAGGCAGGGTATCATCACCCCGGAGATGGAGTTCATCGCCATCCGCGAGAACCAGCGTCGGCGCGAGGCGCGCGATGCCAAGGGAGACCCGATGCTGGATCATCAACACCCCGGCGAATCCTTCGGCGCCAACCTGACTGACGAGATCACCCCGGAATTCGTGCGTGACGAAGTCGCACGCGGCCGGGCGATCATCCCCGCCAACATCAATCATCCCGAGAGCGAGCCGATGATCATCGGCCGCAACTTCCTGGTGAAGATCAACGGCAACCTGGGCAACTCGGCGGTGACCTCCTCGATCGAGGAAGAGGTCGACAAGATGACCTGGGGCATCCGCTGGGGTGCCGACACGATCATGGATCTCTCCACCGGCCAGAACATCCACGAGACACGGGAGTGGATCATCCGCAACTCGCCGGTGCCTATCGGCACGGTGCCGATCTATCAGGCGCTGGAGAAGGTCGACGGCGTGGCCGAGAACCTGACCTGGGAGATATTCCGCGACACCCTGATCGAGCAGGCCGAACAGGGGGTGGACTACTTCACCATCCACGCCGGCGTCCGTCTGCATCACGTGCCGATGACGGCCAGGCGCGTTACCGGCATCGTCTCCCGCGGCGGCTCGATCATGGCCAAGTGGTGCCTGTATCACCACCGAGAGAGCTTCCTCTACACCCATTTCGAGGAGATCTGCGAGATCATGAAGGCCTACGACGTCTCGTTCTCGCTGGGTGACGGCCTGCGCCCCGGTTCCATCGCCGATGCCAACGACGAGGCCCAGTTCGCCGAACTGGAAACGCTGGGCGAATTGACCCGGATCGCCTGGCAGCATGACGTTCAAGTGATGATCGAAGGCCCCGGCCACGTGCCGATGCAGTTGATCAAGGAGAACATGGACAAGCAGCTCGAGTGCTGCGATGAGGCGCCCTTCTACACGCTGGGGCCGCTGACCACCGATATCGCCCCGGGCTACGACCACATCACCTCGGGTATCGGCGCGGCACAGATCGGCTGGTATGGCTGCGCCATGCTCTGCTACGTCACGCCCAAGGAGCACTTGGGCCTGCCCAACAAGGATGACGTCAAGATCGGCATCATCACCTACAAGATCGCCGCCCACGCCGCCGACTTGGCCAAGGGGCATCCGGGCGCCCAACGTCGCGACAACGCGCTGTCGAAAGCCCGCTTCGAATTTCGCTGGGAAGATC
>NZ_CALFQK010000125.1:0-60583 GCF_937921195.1 uncultured Salinicola sp. | reverse complement strand
TGGTGGCGAGCGAAGCGGCGCGGCCGGGGCTGGCCGCTGTGGCGGCTGGCCCTCTTCGTGGGCAGCGCGCTGGCGATCGTCGCGGTGATGTCGCCACCATCGATGCAGTGGGCGCACGATGATTTCCGCGGCCATATGGCGGTGCATCTCGTGGCGGGGATGATCGCGCCGCTGGGGCTGGTGATGGCGGCGCCGGCGAGCCTGGCGCTGAAGAACGTGCCCGCGCACTGGGGCAGGCGCTGGGTCAGATTCGTATCCCTGCCTCCCATTCGCGTGTTGAGCCATCCCGTCACGGCGGCGCTGCTCAATATCGGCGGCATGATGGCGCTGTACCTGACCGACCTCTACATCGCGATGCGCCACTCTCCCGGCTTCGCCCTTTGGCTGCACTGGCATTTCGTGGTTGCCGGGTGTCTGTTCAGTTGGGCCATTGCCGGGCCGGACCCGGCGCCGAGACGCCCCTCCCTCGAGTGGCGCTTCGGCGTGCTGGTGGTGTCGATGGCGGCACATGCGACGCTGTCCAAATGGATGGCCCGGTTTCACTTCCCCGCCTCGGTGCCGCTCGATCAGGTCCGGCAGGGCGCGGAATTGATGTTCTACGCCGGGGAGCTGCCGGAAGCGCTGCTGGCCTACCTGCTGGCGCGGCAGTGGGTCCGGTCGCGCTATCGGGAGCCGGCGGGGGCCCGGGGCGTGACGCCGTGACCCCGGTCATGCCCCGGCATGATCCTCCTCGTCCAGCGGCAACTGGACGTTGCCGCCGGTCCAGGTCCACTGGGTGATCTCCGGGATATCGTCGAGATGTTCGCGGATATAGGCGTGGTGCTTCTGCAGCAGCGCCTGCAGGTCGCCGATCAGCGTGGCGGCACTCTCCCTCTGGTCCGGTAAATAGCGCAGGGCATCCAGCGCCAGATGCGCGCGACTCATCTGGTTGAGCACCGTCATGTCGAACGGGGTGGTGGTGGTTCCCTCTTCCTGATAGCCGCGAACGTGGAAGCGCTCGGTCTCGGGGCGATTGTGGATCAACTGGTGCACCACGCCACGGAAGCCGTGAAAGGCGAAGACCACCGGCCGGTCGGCCGTGAACAGCTCGACGAAACGATCCTGGTCGATGCCGTGGGGGTGGTCGAGGCGCAGCGTCATGAGATCGACCACGTTGACCACGCGCACGGCCAGCTCCGGCAGGTAGGTACGCAGGATGTCCACCGCCGCCAGGGTCTCCTGAGTGGCGATATCACCGGCACAGGCCGTCACGATATCCGGATCGCCTTCGCCGTCGTTGCCGGCCCACTCCCAGATGCCGAGACCTTGGCGACAGTGCTCGGCGGCCTCGTCCATGGTCAGGTACTGCAGCTGGGGATGCTTGTCGATCACGATGGCGTTGAGGTGGTCGACACTGTCGAAACAGTGACGGGCGGTGGCCAGTAGCGTGTTGGCATCCGGCGGCAGGTAGATCCTGACCACCTGCGGCTGTTTGCTCAGCAGCGTGTCGATGAACCCCGGCCCCTGGTGGCTGAAGCCGTTGTGGTCATTGCGCCAGCAGGTCGAGGTCAGCAGATAGTTCATCGACGGGACCGAGGCGCGCCACGGCACGTCGCGGGCGTGCTCCAGCCACTTGGCGTGCTGGATCGCCATGGAGTCGATGATCGAGGTGAACGCTTCGTAGCTGGCGAACAGGCCGTAGCGGCCGGTCAGGACATAGCCTTCGAGCCAGCCGTTGCAGTTGTGCTCGCTCAATACCTCGAGCATGCGACCGTCCATGGACAGCTTCTCGTCGTTGTCGTCGAATGGCCCCATGAAGCAGCGATCGGTGGCTTCCAGCACGGCGTCGAGCCGGTTGGACTTGATCTCGTCGGGGCAGAACAGCCGGAAGTTGTGCGGATTGTCGATGTAGATATCGCGCATGAATCGGCCCAGGCGCTCGGTGGAGCCGTGAAGCTCGCGACCCCGCCGCGTCTCGTCGAGCTCGACGGCGTAGTTCGCGAGCGGCCGATAAGCCAGCGCCTGGCGCAACCTGCCACCGTTGGCGTGCGGGTTGGAACCCATACGCCGCTCGCCGGCGGGGCAGAGTGCGGTGATGATCTTTCTGGGCCTGCCCTGTGGATCGAAGAGTTCTTCCGGGCGGTAGGAGCGCATCCACTGTTGCAGCTGCTGCAGGCGTTCGGGATGCGCCTTCAGCCCGCTCATGGGCACCTGGTGGGCACGGAAGGTGCCTTCCACCGGCAACTCGCCCACGGAGACCGGCCCGGTCCAGCCCTTGGGGGTGCGCAGTACGATCATCGGCCAAACCGGACGGCGATCGATGCCTTCGTGGCGTGCTCGTTGCTGAATCTCGTGAATCTGATCGAGCCCCTTGGAAAGCGCCGCCGCGAAGTCGCGATGGACGCTATCCGGCTCGTTGCCCTCGACGAAGATCGGCGCGTAGCCGTGGCCGCGAAAGTAGTGGTCGAGCTCGTCGTCGCTCTTGCGCGCCAGCACCGTCGCCGAGCCGATCTTGTAGCCGTTGAGGTGGAGGATCGGCAACACCGCGCCGTCCCGGGTCGGGTTGAGATAGTTGACGCCTTTCCAGGAGCCCTCCAGCGGGCCGGTTTCCGCCTCGCCGTCGCCCACCACGGCGGCCGCGATCAGCCCGGGGTTGTCGAAGACGGCGCCGAAGGCGTGGGTCAACACATAACCCAGCTCGCCGCCTTCGTGGATCGAACCCGGCGTCGGCACGCTGACGTGGCTGGGCACGCCGCCGGGTGTGGAGAACTGGCGGAACAGTCGCCGCATGCCCTCGGCGTCGCGTGGCACATGCGCGAAATGTTCGCTGTAGCTGTTTTCCAGCCACAGGTTGGCCAGCAGCGCCGGGCCGCCGTGGCCGGGGCCGGCGAGATAGATCACGTCGAGATCGCGACGCTGGATCTGGGCGTTGAGATGGGCATAGATCAGGTTGAGCCCCGGTACCGTACCCCAATGCCCGAGCAGGCGTGGCTTGATGTGGTCGAGCGTCAGCGGTATCTCGAGTAGAGGGTTGTCGGTGAGGTAGATCTGGCCGACGGCGAGATAATTGGCGGCACGCCACCAGTGATCGACCCGCCTCAGCAGCTCCTCGTCCTTGTCGATCGGAAGTCGGCGGATCGTCGTGGATTGGCTCATGGAGGAAGTCATGCGCGTTCTCCTGGAGTAACGGTGGCTGGAACGGTGCCTGGCGCTACGCATGCGCCGACTGCTCCCGATGGAGTCGCCAGGTGTGGCGGGCGATCGTCGCCTCCTCGTCGGTGGGAATGACATGAACGGCGATGGTGCTGTTCCGGGTCGAAATGCGCCCAGGTGCGGCAGCCCGGTTGGCGGAGTCGTCCAGCGCGACCGGCCATAGCGGTGCCAGCCGATCGATGACGGCCGCGCGGATCGGAGCGGCATGCTCGCCAATGCCGGCGGTGAAGACGATGCCGTCGATACCGCCCAGGCTGACTGCCATGCGTGCCATCTCCTGGGCAACGCGGTGGACGAAGAATTCGATCGCCAGATGCGCGCGGGGGGAGTTGCTCTCCAGCAGCGTCTGCATGTCGCTGTCGATGCCGGACACCCCGAGCAACCCGGACTCGTGATAGAGCAACGGCTGGAGCGTCTCGGGGGTAAACCCGAGTTCCTGTTCGAGATGAAGCATCAGCCCCGGATCGATATTCCCCGGGCGCGTGCCCATCGGCAGGCCCTCGAGCGGGGTGAACCCCATGGTGGTGTCGACGCTCCTGCCGGCCTGCAAGGCACACAGGCTGGCCCCATTGCCAAGGTGCGCAACGATGGTGCGACCCTTCGCCAACCGTTCGTCGACATCGTTCAGTCGTCCGGCGATGTACTCGTAGGAGAGACCGTGAAAGCCGAAGCGACGAAGGCCCTGCTCGAAGAAGCGATAGGGTAGGCCGGTCAGCTGGGCCACGATCGGCATCTCGAGGTGGAAACTGGTGTCGAAACAGGCGACCTGCAGCGTCCCGGGCGCGAACCGGCCGACGGCGTCGATCCCCTCCAGATGGTGGGGCTGGTGCAGCGGTGCCATCGGACTCAGCGCCGCGATATCGTCACGCGTGGCGGCGTCGATGATCGTCGGGCGGGGGAAGCGGCTGCCGCCGTGGACGATACGGTGGCCGACCGCCGCCAGTTTCAGCTCGCCGAACTGTTGCGCGAGGGCTTCGTGCAACCGGGCGAAGGCGCTGTCGTGATCCGCGAGGGTGTGGCTGGCCGGCGTCTCGTCGAGAAAATCCGTTCCATCGGCCAGCCTGCCGGACAGATGCGGCGAATCGCCGATCTCCTCGGCCTGAACCCTGGCCACGAATTCGGGCGGCGCCGTCCCATCGAGATGGTACAGCGATAGCTTGATGCTGGAGGAGCCGGCGTTGAGGGCAATGATGCAAGGACGCGCTGCTGCCATGAGGGCATCTCCTTCCGTCACGACGGATGAACTGCCATCGCGACGAACCGACGGCGAGACTGCGATAGGGGCGAATGAGTATCAGCGTGGTCGACCCGAGCCCACCCTTCAAATCAAGAAGGCGCCCAGCCTCGATCTCGGCGCTCTTCTCGGGAGGCGGCACGGCAGTGCCGGGTCCCGCATGGTGCCTCCTGACGCCCGTCACTCTCATAGGTAACTTTCACGGGAGCCGGGGAATGCGTATCGGAGCCGCGTGATGAGCGATGTCGGACTCCCGTAAGTTAGCGGGTTCGAAGGGCGAGGTGACTGATCCAGATTAAAGGAACGAGTGGATTCCGGTTCGCCAGGGAGGAGCTAACAGGGAGAAGCCAAAGCGTATCGCCGACTGACCTGGGTTAATGCTCTGGCGCGGAAAGCGGCGTTGACTAGGCTGAAAACTGTCGATTTGCAGGATCATCGTGGGAGCGACGGATGGCTGATCTCGAGACCTACCGCAACAAGCGTGACTTCTCGCGCTCGCCGGAACCTCGCGGCAAACGCGGCAAGCAGCGTTCGCGGTCGAGTTTCGTGATTCACAAGCATGACGCCAGCCAACTGCACTATGACCTGCGGCTGGAGGAAGACGGCGTGTTGCGCAGCTGGGCGCTGCCGAAGGGGCCCAGTCTCGAGCCCGGCGAGAAGCACCTGGCGGTTCAGGTCGAGGACCACTCGCTCGACTACGGCGATTTCGAGGGGGTGATCCCTGACGGTTACGGTGCCGGAACGGTGATGATCTGGGACCGTGGCGAATGGCGGGTGAACGGCAAGCACGATGACGGCCAGATCGATTTCGAGCTCGACGGCGCCAAGCTCAAGGGGGCCTGGACGCTCAAGCGAATGAGTGGCCGAGGAAGCGGCGGAAAGCGGCAGGATGGCAAGCAGTGGCTGATGATCAAACGCCATGACGACGCCGATTCCCACGTGCCCGACAGCCTGGACGACGTCAGCGTGGCCTCGAACCGGCGCATGACGGAGATCGCCGAAGGGAAGTCCCCATCCTCTTCATCGACAGCGGGTTCGTCATCAGCAGCCCCGTCATCAACCGCCTCGGCGTCGAACTCGTCGTCAAAGAAATCGCCGTCAAAGCACTCGTCGTCGACGAAGTCCCCATCCTCCCGATCCTCGTCGTCAAAACCTTCATCGAAAACCGCGAGCAGGCGCTCGAGCAGTGGTCGCAAGGCCCCGGCCGTCAAGATCGATCCCGGTCAGCTCGAGGGCGCGCGCAAGGCGAACCTCCCCGCTCGGCCTGCGGCGCAGTTGGCGACGCTGGTCGAGGAGGCGCCGGACGATGACGACTGGTTCCACGAGATCAAGTTCGATGGCTACCGCGTTCTGGCGCGGCTCGACCGCGGCAGGGTGAGCCTGCTGACGCGCAACGGTCACGACTGGCGGGACCGGTTTCCGGAGATCGCCGAGGCGATCGAAGCGCTGCCGCTGGAGAAGGTGCTGCTCGACGGCGAGGTCGTCGCGCTGAGACGCGACGGTATCAGCGACTTCCGGCGCCTGCAGGGGGCGCTGAGCGAGGAGAAGACCGCCGGACTGGTGTACCAGATCTTCGATCTGCGTTATCTCGACGGCCTCGGGTTCGAAGGGGTGGCGCTCGACGACGTCGCCCTGCGCGACCGCAAGGCGCTGCTGGCGCAGATCTGTGACGCGGTGAAGATCGGCAACAGTGGCCTGCTGCGCTATACCGATCACATCGAAGGCCAGGGTGCGGCGTTCTACCGGCAGGCGAGTCGCCAGGGTCTGGAGGGCATCGTTTCCAAGCGTGCCGACTCTCCCTATCGTGGCCGCCGCAACCGGGACTGGCTGAAGACCAAGACCGAGTGTCAGGCCGAATTCGTCGTCGGCGGCTACACCGACCCCCAAGGCTCGCGCAGCGGCTTCGGTTCGCTGCTGATCGGCGCCTACGACGACGACGGCAAGCTGCGCTACTGCGGTCGGGTCGGCGCCGGGTTCTCCAACGATCAGCTCGCCGAGTGGCATCGGGAACTGGCGCGCTCGCCGCGCAAGACCTCGCCTTTCGTCGAGCGCGACATTCCCGATCTGGCCAGCAGCCACTGGGTCACGCCCAAGCGCGTGATCGACGTCAATTTCAGCGAATGGACCCAGGATGGTCGCCTGCGCCATCCGCGCTTTCGCGGCCTGCGCGAGGATCGCGATCCCCACGACATTCGGCTGAGCCAGCAACGAGCGACGGAGCCGTCCATGAGCGAGAAAGCGAGTGAACCTTCCCCCGGCAAGCGTTCGACCCGGAGGCGATCCGGTGGCGGCGATGACGAGATCGAGGGCGTCCGGCTGACGCACCCCGATCGGGTGCTGTTCGAGGACCAGGGCATCACCAAGCGGGCGCTGGCCGAATACTATGCCGAGCATGCCGGGTGGATCCTGCCCGGTCTCGCCGAGCGGCCATTGACGCTGCTGCGCTGCCCCGGCGGTGTCGGCGAGGAGTGTTTCGTCCAGAAGCATCCCAGCGAGACCATGCCGGACAGCCTGCCGAGCGTGGCCATCGCCGAAAAATCCGGCAGGCACGACTATCTCTACGCGCGCCGTGTCGCCGACCTGGTGGCGCTGGTCCAGATGGGGACCGTCGAATTTCACCTCTGGAACAGTCGCGTCGACGATCTCGAGCGCCCCGATCAACTGGTGTTCGATCTCGATCCGGCACCGGACTGCAAATGGCAGGCGGTCATCGATGTCGCCGGCGAGCTGCGCCAAACGCTGTCCGAGCTCGGACTCACCGCCTTCCTGCGCACCACCGGCGGCAAGGGCCTGCATCTGGTGGTTCCGCTCAAACCGCATGCCGACTGGGAGACCGCCAAGGGGTTTGCCGAAGCCGTATGTGAACGCTGCGCCGAGCGTCATCCCGACCAGTTGACGCTCAACATGTCCAAGCAGGCTCGCCGCGGCAAGGTGTTCCTCGATTACCTGCGCAACGGCCGTGGCGCCACGGCGGTGGCTTCCTATTCGGTACGCGCCAAGCCCGGCGCGCCGGTGGCGACGCCGATTCGCTGGGAGGAGCTCGGGCCGAAACTGAGTGCCGATCATTATGCGCTGGCCAATCTGCCGCGCCGGCTGGCTTCGCTCAAGCATGATCCGTGGGAGGGCTTCGACGACGCCCGCGAGCGACTGACCAAGAAGCGCTGCCGCGATGCCGGGATGGAGGTGTGATGACCGACGTGACCAGGAGGGCCGCGTGGATGACCGGAACAGCCGAGGGAAGAAAACGATGAGCGCTCGCGCGGTCTGGAAAGGCGTCATCGGCTTTGGCGAGGAGCGGGTGCCGGTCAAGCTCTATACGGCGGTCAGCGACCGCCACGTCCATTTTCGCCTGCTCGACCGGCGTCGGCGTCGTCCCGTGCATCAGGCGATGATCGAGCCCCGAAGCGGGAAGACCGTGTCGCGCGACGACCGGCACAAGGCCGTCGTCGGCAAGCAGGATCGCATCCTGTTCGATACCGACGAGCTCGACGAACTGGCGCCGGCGCCCTCGCGGGATATCGAGGTGATGCACTTCCTGCCTCCAGGGACGATCGATAACCAGTGGTACCGGCGTCCCTACTACCTCGGCCCGGATGGAGACGAAAGCACGTTCGACGCCTTCGCCGCCGCGCTCGCCAGCAGCGGACGGGAAGGCTTGGTCCACTGGGTGATGCGGCACAAGGCCTATGTCGGTGCGCTGCGCGACCACGACGGCCACCCGGTGCTGATCATCTTGCGCCATCTCGACGAAGTCGTCGATGCCGATGCCCTCGATCCCCCCGGCGGTGCCAAGCTGAACGACAGGGAGGTGAAGATGGCGACCGATCTGGTCGAGACGTACGCCGCCGACTTCGAGCCGGCAACCTACCAGGACGAGTATCGTCAGCGACTGGGAGCACTGGTGGAGGCCAAGCGCAGTGGCAAGCGACTCAAGGTCAAACGCCGGCGCCGGCAGGAATCCTCCGACGATATCGCGTCGTCACTCGAGGCCAGCCTGGCCCGGGAGCGCAAGCGTGCCTGAATCGAAGACGACAAAGTCGAAAACATCGAAGTCGGACGAGCGGCATCACCACGATGGAGGTTTTCGCGGGCCGCGACCGTTCTGGTCCGGCACCATCGCCTTCGGGCTGGTCAATCTCCCGGTCGGTCTCTACCCCGCCCAGCATTCGCGTGATATCACGCTGAAAGAGGTCGACGATCAGGGCAGGCCGCTGTCCCGCCGGTTCTTCAGCGAGACCGGGCGCAAGCCGCTCAAGTCGAGCGAGCTGGCCCGGGGCGTCGAGGTCGGCGAGGACCGCTACGCGGTCGTCGAGGATCAGGAGATCGAGGACGCCACGCTCGAGCACCGGCGCGAGATCGAGTTGAGCCGGTTCGTTCCGCTGGACCAGCTCGATCCGCTCTATTTTCGACGTGCCTACTTTCTGGTGCCGGACTCTCGCTCGGCTCGCGGCGATGGCGCGCTCAAGCCTTATCGGCTGCTGGCCGCGGCGATGGAAAATGCCGGGCGGGCGGGAATCGCCACGCTGGTGATGCGGGGACGCGAGGTGCTGGTGGCGATCGTGGCCGAGAACGGCATCCTGCGTGCCGAGGCGCTGCGCTTCCATGACGAACTGCGCACGCCGCGAAGCATCGGCCTGGAGCCGCCGGGTGAGCCGGATGCGAAACGCGAGCGGCGGATCCGGCAGGCGATGGACAAGCTCGACGCCAACCATTTCGACCCCGACGAACTGATCGATCCCCACATCGAAGCGCTCAAGAAACGGGTACGTCAGAAGCGTCGGCGTCATCAGGATGTCGCCCCGGTCGAAGCTACCCGTTCGCGGGATGCGGACCAAGGTAACGAGAGCGAAGAGGGCGCCGAAGTCATCGATCTGATGCAGGTGCTCAAGCGCAGTCTCAAGCGCGGGCGGGTCGAACCGACCCCAAAAGGGGGCCAGGGGAAAGGGGGCGAAGGTAAAGGAGGCGAAGATAAAGGAGGTGAGGGTAAAGGGCGCGCGTCGAAGCGAAAATCCTCGTCGTCCGCCCGTGCTTCCGATACGCAGGACAAGGCTTCCGGTCGCAGCCCGGCATCGAGGAAATCCCGCAGGGCACCCGCCAAGGCCGAACTGACCCGACTCTCCCGTGAAGCGCTCTACCAACTGGCCCAGCAACGCGACCTCGCCGGGCGCAGCGGCATGAACAAGATGCAGTTGATCGAGGCGCTACGACAAGGTGATTAGGCTCCGTACGAAAACTGCCTGCACTCGGCAATACGGCGTTAAAAATCGGCTGGAACGCCAACCCGATCCGTTTTCGCCGATTTCCGCCTAGCTACGCGCCCCGGTCTGGCCTTCGCTCGCCGACTTTTCGTGCAAATCCTAGATCTGGCGGTCGGCAAGGGAATGGCGGTAACACCCACGCCGCTTCAATCCGCCGCCGGTGGCGACGTTTCCTGACCGCCCATCCGACTGCAAAAAAGCCGCCAGAACGGGAAGGCGGCCAGGCAAGTACGATCGAATGCCGGATCAGGCGGCGGAGACGGCCGTGCGATATCGATTGCGGCCCGCGGCGATCAGGGCCTTCTCGAGATCCCGTATCTGGCACTTGTATGCCGAGCAGTTCGCGCAGGTGACGCGCGCCCCCTCCTCCTGCTTGATGGGCAGATGAAACCGATGATGGCCGCAGACGCTGCAGTCGAGGTTCAAGGTGACGGTCATCATGCGGAACGTCTCATTGTTGGCTGTCGCTCCAGCCGGTGGACGCTCTCCCTCGCCATCTGCAGGATCAATCCACGCGACAGGTTCAGCGCATGAAGCGCATAGCTGGGCGAGGCGAGATCGGCCTGGTGGCCGTAGGTATCGATGAATTCACCGCACTCCGTGCAGGTGATCTCATCCCAGTCCCGGGGGCTGTCCGCGGAGACAGCGTGGGTATTGCCACAGCGGGTGCATGAAATGTGGTGTCTCATGGTCATCCCTCCTTGGTAGAGGCTGGCCGTCCTGGCCAGCAAGTCAGGCAGTCCCTGCCCGTTGCGGTTCGACGATCCTTGTCGGTCCGGCCAGCGATCCCTGCTGGCGCTCCGACACTCTGGCATAGCCGTAAAAATTGTACAAGATTGATTTTTGGTACAAGAGTTGTTTGCGATAGGCGACCCGTTCCCGTGGAAGAGGGGGCTGGCATCCCGCAGGCGCATTCACGCCTAATCGATTTTCAATAAAGGTTTTTCTCCTTTTCTATCAGTGTTCTGTATGCCAACGACCTGCAAGGAGCGAGCGAAAAGCGCACCCTTCCCTAAATTAAATTAATTTTATTTGTACAGCGGCCGATAGAGCGTCTCACGGCATGGCGGGAATGATGTTGGTGTTCTCACGCTTGCCGGAGCCAGTTACACCCGCCCGACGGCCAGAGCCGAGGGCATCTATCGGGGGTCTTGCCATGCTGCTACTGAATCGAAGCGTGAAATTTCGCCTGGCCGCGAGCCTGGGCGCCTGTGTCGTCATGTTGTTCGTCGTCGGAGTCGTCGGGCTGTTCGGTCTGAGCTCCACCAACGACGCCCTGGAGCGGACCTACGAAGGTAACGTTCTGACACTGGGGCATCTAAACCGTATCGACCGGGCGCTGCTCGGCAACCGGGTCAAGATTACTGCGGAACAGCGGGATCGCGACCCGGAATCGGCGCGGACGACGCAGCGGGAGGTCGCCGCAAACGACGCCATCATCGATGCGGCTTGGAAAGACTACTATCCCAATCGCATCAGCGGTCCCATCGAGAGGGAGATGGCCGACGCCTTCATCACCTCGCTGGGCAACCTGCGGTCCGCCATTGCCGAGCTCACCACCGCCATGATCGGCAATGATTTCGATCGCGCCCGGGAGATCGCCACGACGACGCTGCGCGAACGCTATTCGGAAACGCTCGGCGACATCCAGCAACTGGTGGACCGCAACAGCGCGCAGGCCGCCGAGGCCTACGAGGGAGCGGTCGCGCTATATGAGTGGGAACGCAAACTCGTCATCGGCACCATGATCGGCGCACTGATCGCGGGCATATTGCTGGCGCTCTGGTTGATCCGCGGCATCATGACCCCGCTGGGTAAAGCCCAGGACCTCGCCAACGCCATGGCCGACGGCAACCTCGACAATCCGATCGATATCACCTGCAAGGACGAGTTCGGCGTGATGCTGCGCTCGCTGAAGGCGATGGAGAGCCAGTTCTCCCATGTCGTCATGAGCGTACGCGGCAATGCCGAATCGGTCAGCACCGCGGCGGACGAAATCGCCCAGGGCACCGACGATCTCAGTCGCCGCACCCAGGAGCAGGCCGCGAGCCTCGAACAGACGGCGGCATCGATGGACGAGATCACCTCGACCGTGCGCCAGAATGCGGAGAACGCCGCCGAAGCCGACAAGCTCGTCCACGACGTGAGCCAGCGAGCCAACGCTGGCGGCGAGGTCGCCGACAAGGCGGTCAAGGCGATGGAGGGGATCAACGCCTCGAGCCGCAAGATCGCCGGTATCGTCGGGTTGATCGACGAGATCGCCTTCCAGACCAACCTGCTGGCGCTCAACGCTTCGGTGGAAGCGGCACGCGCCGGCGAGCAGGGCCGCGGTTTCGCCGTGGTGGCCAGCGAGGTGAGGAATCTTGCCGGGCGGAGTGCCGATGCCGCCAAGGAGATCAAGAAACTGGTGGAGGAGAGCATCGGTCAGGTCGATACCGGTACCGAACTGGTCAATCGCGCGGGCCACGCGCTGGAGGAGATCGTCGAAGGCGTCGCCCGCGTGACCACGCTGGTCGGGGAGATCGCGGTGGCCAGCCGCGAGCAGGCGCAGGGCATCGATCAGATCAACACCGCCGTGTCCCAGATGGATGGAGTGACCCAGCAGAATGCGAGCCTGGTGGAAGAGTCCAGCGCCGCCGGGCGCTCGCTGCAGAGTCAGGCCGCGGCGCTGTTGAGAGAGGTCTCTTTCTTCAAGGGGGCGGCCAGCGGTACTACGCAGGCGTTGCCGTCGGGCTCGGCCACGGCGTCATCCAACGCCTCGGCCATGACGCCGGTGCGGCCTCAGACGCCGGCGCGCCCGCGGGCCAGCACCGCACCGCAGAAAGCCGAAACCGAAGAGTGGACGTCTTTCTGAAAGCAACATTCTGAACGCGATATCCTCGCCAAGCGCCCCCATCGGGGCGCTTTTGGCTTCGCGGATCGTCTGTTCATCCCATCGGCGTCATCGCGTCATTCCCGTTCCCGCCTCCCTGTCCTTTCCCGCCTCTCCGTTCGTTTGTACATCCCTCTCCATTCACGCCTTGGGCGCCAGCTCATAGATCCACACGCTGAAGCCGCCCAGGGTATTGGGGCCGAAGGTATGAGTCAGCGGAACATCGGTGGCATCGCGGCCCTGGGCGATCAGCACGCGGCCGATGCAGGGCGCGTTGTTGCGCGGGTCGAAGGTCCACCAGCGGCCTCCCAGATAGACCTCCATCCAGGCGGCGAAGTCCATGTCGGCGTAGGGCGGCGGCTTGCCGATGTCGCTGATGTAGCCGGTGCAGTAGCGGGCCGGCAGATTCATGCAGCGACAGAGCGTGATGGCGAGATGGGTATAGTCGCGACAGACGCCCACCCCTTCGTGATAGGCCTCGGAAGCCGTGCGCGTGGGTCGCGAGTGCTCGTAGCCGAAGGTGAGGTGCTGGTTGACGAAATCGCAGATCGCCTGGACACGGGCCCAGCCCGGCGGCGTGCCCTGAAACCGCTGCCAGGCGATCTCGCTGAGCAGGTCGGTCTCGCAGTAACGGCTGCCCAGCAGGTACTGCAGCACCTCCGAGGGAAGCTCTTCCACCGGATGCTGGCGGGCATCGAGACCGACGGGATCGTAGCCGCCGTCGTCATGCAGGATCGCATTGGTGCCGAGCGTGAAGGTGCCGGCCGGCGCCACCATGCGGTTGCACCAGTTGCCGAAGCTGTCGCGGTAGCTCGACAGGTTGACCATCGGCGAGGTGATCAGGTGATCCGGGCCTTCCAGGCTGGAGAAGCGTGAATGGTGCACGTTGAGCATGGCGATCATCGGTGTGGGTGCGGCGAACTGATAGATCATTTCGCAACCGAGCTGAATTCTCATGAGCGGTTTCTCCAGGGGGCCGTAATGGCGAGTGTTGGCGCACGGGTGGCCGTCAGGCGCCCCGCGCGGGGCCGGAGTCGGCGGTCGTTCATGATTCGCCGTCGGCGGCAGTGGCCGTCGGTGGCGGGGAGGTTTGCGGGACGGAACCGGGCAGTGCCGGATCGGGGCCGCGCTCGGCGAGACGGAGGATCAGCAGGTGAGGTTCGCCGTCCAGGGTCAGCCACGCTTCGCAAGCGCTGTCGGGCAGCGGCTCTCCATCCAGCGTGGCACCGGCGGGCCGGCCGTCGGAGGGTCGCTCGACGCGGATCATGCAGGCGCTCCCCTCGAGGTTGACGGTGGCATGAAAGCCCGGCCACGCATCGGGAATGCAGGGCGAGACGATCAACCGGCGACCCTCCCGGCGAATCCCCAGGATGCCGGCCACGCCGGCCTGGTACATCCAGCCGGCGGAGCCGGTGTACCAGGTCCAGCCGCCGCGTCCGACGTGAGGCGGCTCGGAGTAGACATCGGCGGCGATCACGTAGGGTTCGACGCGGTAGCGCGCCACCTCTTCCGGTGTCAGGGCGTGGTTGATCGGGTTGAGCAGCGAGAACAACCTGTAGGCTTGGTCGGCCTGGCCCAGCTTGACGAACGCCAGGATCGACCACATCGCGGCATGGGTGTACTGCCCGCCGTTCTCCCGCAGCCCCGCCGGATAGCCCTTGATGTAGCCGGGCTCCATTGCGGTCCGGTCGAACGCCGGCGTGAACAGCAGCGCCAGTCGCTCCTCGGGGCGGATCAGGTGGCGTGACACCGACGCCATGGCCTGGGCGGCGCGCTCGGGGTCGGCACCTTCCGACAGCACCGCCCACGACTGCGCGATGGCGTCGATCCGGCAGGCGTCGTTGTCGTGGGTGCCGAGCCACCGGCCATCGTCGAAAGTGGCGCGGCGGTACCATTGACCGTCCCAGGCCTCGCTCTCCAGCGCCTGGCGCAGCGTCTCGGCGCGTTCCCGCCAGCGCTGGGCGCGGGCCCGCGCTTCCGGCGCGTCGCGGGTGTCGGCCAGCGGCGCGAACAGCAGCAGCGTGCGCAGCAGCAGCCAGCCCAGCCACACGCTCTCGCCGCGACCCGCTTCGCCGATACGATTGAAGCCATCGTTCCAGTCACCGGTCCCGATCAGTGGCAGGCCGTGCTCGCCGAACCGCTCGAGAGCCTGGTCCAGGGCGCGGGCGCAGTGCTCGAACAGCGACGCCGCCTCGTCGGCCGTCAGCGGTTGGGCGAAGTCGTCATGGGCCTCCGGCGCCAGCGGCGGCCCCTCCAGGAAAGCGACCCGCTCGTCCAGCACCGCGGGGTCGTCCGTTGCCTGAATGTAAGTCGCGGCGGCAAACGCGAGCCACACCCGGTCGTCGGAGATCCGGGTGCGCACGCCCTGGCCGGAGTGCGGCAGCCACCAGTGCTGTACGTCGCCCTCGACGAACTGGCGACCGGCGGCGCGCAGCAGGTGATGTCGCGCCAGCGCCGGCATGGCGAAGGTGAGCGCCATGCCATCCTGCAGCTGGTCGCGGAAACCGTAGGCGCCGCTGGCCTGGTAGAACGCCGAGCGCGCCACGATGCGACAGGCCAGGGTCTGGTAGGTCAGCCAGCCGTTGAGCATCAGGTCCATGGCCGGGTCCGGCGTGCTGATCTGCAAGGCCCCATGCAGCGTCTGCCAGTAGGCTTCGACCTCGTCCAGCTTGGCGTCGAGATCGGTGCGTCGATAGCGCGTTATCAACTCCCGGGCGGCCTCGTCGTCGCTGGCCTGGCCCATGAACGCCACGATTTCGACCGTCTCCCCGGGGGCCAGCGTCAGTTCGCACTGCTGCACCGTGCAAGGGTCACGCCCCGCCCCGACGCTTGCCGACAGCGGGCGCATTTTGGTTAGCGCCTCCGGCGCGGCCAGCGAGCCTCGGCCGAGGAACTCGCGGCGGTCGGCGGTCCAGCCACTCTGGCGGCCGTCCAGGTCGACGAATCCGACTCGTCCCGGGAAGGCCTGGTTCCACGGGTTTTGCATCAACAGCGCGCCGGTGACGGGATCGTGGCGGGAGATCAGGAACGGTGCGGTCCTGGCCCGCGACGTGCCCATCACCCAGGCGGTGTAGGCGGTCACCATCAGCCGGCGGGGGGTCGCGGTGCGATTTTCCAGTGTCAGCCGCGATATCTTGATCGGGTCGTTCAACGGCACGTACTGCAGCAGCACCATGGATAGCTGGGGCGTGTCGTGCTCAAAACGGGTGTAGCCGAAACCGTGACGGGCGACATGGCGGGCCTGATGTCCGGGGCGCGTGGGACATGGGCGAGCGGTGACGGTGGTCAGCGCGCCGCTGTCGGCATCCTGGACGTAGATCACCTCGCCGGGCAGGTCGCTGACCGGATCGTTGGACCATGGCGTCAATTGGTTCTCGCGGCTGTTGTCCGCCCAGGTATAGCCACCGCCCTCCGCCGAGACCTGAAAACCGAAACCGGCGTTGGCGATGACGTTGATCCAGGGCTGCGGTGTGGTATCGCCATTGTCGAGCACGCAGACGTACTCGCGTCCGTCACGGTCGAAGCCGCCGGTACCGTTGAAGAAGACCAGATCCCCCAGCGGCGGGCGCGAGGAGGGGGCCACCGCCGGTCGCGGTGGCGCGGCCGGCGTGTCGGGTTTGCCGTTGGGCACGACGGTCGGGTGCGCCAGGGGGTCACGATGGACGTCGAGGGACGGGACCTCGGCCCTGGGTGCGCCGGACCCGAGCTTCTCGGCCCGGGGAAGCGCGCCGGCGGCGGGCCTGGGCGAGGGCGGCGCCAGCAGCGCGTCGAGCTGGGCGGTGAGCGCGCCCTTGCGCGCCGTCAGCACCACCCGGGCCACGGCCAGCAGCAGCTCCTGGCTGGCCAGGTTCAACTGGTTGGCTCTCAAGGTGTAGACCGAGCCCAGCGCCAGGTCGCCATCGACATGGGGGGGCGGTCGGTTGGCGCGGACGGCCGACTCGATCGCCTCCTGCAACTCCTCCAGATAGGAGTGGGCGCGATCGTTGAGCACCACCAGATCGACGCCGAGCCCTTTGGCCCGCCAGTATTCGTGGGCACGCAGCAGCGTCTTCAGCCAGGCCACCTCCTCGATTTCGCCGAGACGCAGCAGCACGATCGGCAGGTCGCCGGAGATCCCCATCGGCCAGAGGTTGGACTGCATCGCCAGCCCGCGCTCGAGCGCCTCGGAGGAGGAGCGGAAGCGGGCATCGCTGTAGAGGATCGGCGCCGCCAGGCGCTGGAAATCGGCGGCCTCCTCCAGCTCGATGTCGAGATGGCGCAGCTGCACCTGGGCCTGGGTCCAGGCCAGGGTGCGGGCGCGTTCGAAGGCGCTGGTGTCGTGATGCATGTCGATCAGTGCCAGCATCGATTCGCGGCTCTCGGCGACCACCGTCCAGAAATCGACGTGGGCGACGTGCCCAGGCGTGATGTGCAGCACGTAGCGCAGCGAGAAGATCGGATCCAGCACCACCCCGGTGGTGTTCGACAGCGGCTGGCCGGCGAGCGCCAGGGCATCGCCGAGCTGACGCCCCCGGCCCAGGAAGCGTGCGCGATCCGTCTCGTACTGCGGCGCTTCGCACTCCCCCTTGACCACCGCGAAGTGTGCCGCCCAGATCGGCGTTTCGTTGGCGTCCCGGCGGCGTCGGGTCGCGGTCAGGGCGGCGTAGTCGGCGACGAAATCGGTCTCGACGAACAGTTTGGCGAAGGCCGGGTGGGCATCGTCGGTGGGCGGCTGGGTCAGCACCACCTCGGCGTAGGAGGTCAGCTCGATGGTCACCGCATGGCGACCGCCGTTGGTGACCGAGACACGTCGTACCTCTCCATCGTCCTCACCGGAGACCAGCACCTCGAGGGTGGTGGTGATCTCACCGTCGCGACGGGTGAAACGGGCGTGATCCTCGGCGAAGACCACCTCTCGCCAGTCGGCTACCTTGGCCAGCGGGTGCGCGCCAGCGGACCAGCGCACGTTGCTCTCCCGGTCGCGCAGCAGGATGAAGCTGCCCCAGTCGTCGCTGGTGGCGTCCTCGCGCCAGCGGGTGATCGCCTGGCGCTGCCAGCGACTGAAGCCGGCGCCGGCGGCGGTCAGCATCACGTTGTAGCGTCCATTGGAGAGCAGGTGGGTCACCGGAGGCGCCGAGGAGGGCTCTCCGACGTGCCGTCGCACCGCTGCCGCCGCCGCTGTGGCGGCGCCGCTCGACGGCGCGGCGTGCCGGGCATCGTTGGGAGATGGCAGGGTCGCGACCTCCCGTGGCAGGCGCTCGTGCAGCAGCAGCTCGCTGGCCTGGATGATCGGCTCGCTATGGAAGTGGCTGCGCAGCCGTCCCTCGAGCAGGCTGTTGGCGATGGCGGCGATGGTCATCCCCTGGTGGTGGGCCATGACGTTGCGCACGATGACGAAGGTCCGGTCGATCGGCAGCCGCGTCGGGGTGAAGTCGATCGCCTCGAAGAAGCCGAAGTGGCTCTCCGCCTCCATCGTTTGCAGGCGGGCGAAGTTCTCCAGCGCGGCCTGCGGCGCGACCATGGTCGCCAGTGCGGTGGCATAGGGGGCGATGACCAGGTTGTCGCCGAGCCCCCGCTTGAGCCCCAGTTCCGGCACGCCGAAGTTGGAGTACTGATAGGTGAAGTCGATGTCCCGCGCGTTGTAGGCGGATTCCGAGATACCCCAGGGGATGTCATGGCGCCTGGCATACAGGCGCTGGCTGGCCACGACCAGCCGGTTGGTCTGCTCCAGCAGGCTGCCGAACGGTGCGCGCATGACCAGCGAGGGCATCAGGTACTCGAACATCGAGCCCGACCACGAGATCAGCGCGACGCCCTCTTTCAGCGGTGTCACCGCCCGGCCCAGGCGGAACCAGTGGCGGGTGGGCAGGTCGCCCTTGGCGATCGCCAGCAGGCTCGCCAGGCGCGCCTCGGAAGCGAGCAGGTCGTAGCAGCCTTCGTCGACCCGATCCTCCTGGGGGGCGTAACCGATCGACATCAGCTTGCGCTCCGGCACCAGCAGGAAGTGGAAATCCATCTCCAGTGCGAGCCGCCGCGATTGCGTCGCCAGCATTTGAAGGCGCCGGGCCAGGGTGGCCTCGGGTGCGGCCTCCGCAGCATCGCCCGAGGCGGCGGCCTGGGCCAGGGGCGCCGTGTCCTCGGCGTCGCGTCGGTGTTCGTCGAGGCAGTGCTGCAGGATCAGCATCCAGCGCTGCGGCGAGACCTCCCCGGTCGCCTCGTCGGCCTCCGAGGGGGCGTCGGGTTGCGTTCCCAGCAGCTGCTGGCAGGTAGCGATCGACTGACGTAGGGCATCGCAATACTCGATGCCGTAGCCGATCGCTTCGAGATGGGAGGAGAGCGAATCCAGCTCGTCGAGCAGGGCCGTCCGCGTCTCGGCGTCGAGCGACTCGGTGGCGGCGATGTCCTCGCGGCACAGCAGCAGGGTATCGGCGAGGCCGTTGCGCGGGTCGAGGACATGCGGGTGGGCGATCCAGGCGTCGCAGGCGTTGGCCAGCGTGATCAGGTGGCCTGCCAGGTTGCCGCTGTCGACCGTGGAGACGTAGAGCGGATCGAGCGGCGCCAGTGTCCGGGTGTCGTACCAGTTGTAGAAATGGCCCTTGCAGCGCTCCAGCACGAGCAGCGTGGCCATCGTGGCCTCGAGTCGCTCCACGGCGCGATGGGTGCCGATCCAGGCGAAATCCCGCGCGGCGACGCACGCCAGCAGGTAGAGGCCGATGTTGGTGGGCGAGGTGCGCTGGGCGATGACCGGTTTGGGGTCGAACTGGAAATTGTCCGGTGGCAGCGCGTGGGAGTCCGCGGTCACGAAGGTGTCGAAGAATTGCCAGGTGCGTCGGGCGATGCGTCGCAACGCCTGCGCCTGGGGTGGCGATAGACGCAGGTTGTCGGTGGTGTCGGTGGGGGCGCGGCTGGTCCAGAGCGCGATCAGCGGGGCGACCAGCCACAGCACCAGCAGCGGCAGGATGACGATCCAGGCCGGTGGCTCGACGATCGCCAGAATCAGCGCCAGCGCCAGGCTCAGCAGCGTGCCGCCGGCCATTTCGCGGCCGAAGCCGGCCGCGCCGAGACGTTCGTTGCCGGCCAGCTGTGACGCCGTCGTCCACTCCAGTAGATGGCGCTGGGAGACGTAGACGCGAAAGAGCGTGCGGAGGATGGCATCGCCCATCTGCCACGCCTGATCCGCCAGCAGGGTCAGGCTCAGCAGGCAGCGCCCCATCTCGGTTCGCAGGTCCCGGGCCAGTGTCCGCCAGTGATGGCGCCAGTTGCCGTCGCGGCGATGGGGCACGAGCGCCGAGACGACAGGGATCAGCGCGGGAATGATCAGGCAGGCCAGCGTCAGTGCCAGGGCGGTCAGTGCGGCCGACATCGGTAGCCAGGCACAGATCATCAGCGCGCCGAACAGGCTCGGCGCCAGCAGCGACCGGCGCAGGTTGTCGGCGATCTTCCAGCAGCCGACGGCGGTCAGCGCCTGGCGGTCCGAACGCTTCCCCCAGAACCAGGGCAGTAGCTGCCAGTCACCCCGTGTCCAGCGGTGCTGGCGTCTGGAGGCGACGTCGTAACGCTCCGGGTAGGCTTCGACGACTTCGACATCCGAAGCGAGACCGGCCCGCGCGAAGATGCCCTCCAGCAGGTCGTGGCTGAGCAGGCTGTTCTCGGGAATCCGGCCCACCAGCGAGCGCTCGTAGGCGTCCACGGCGTAGATACCCTTGCCCGCGAACGACCCCTCGCCGAACAGGTCCTGATAGAGATCCGACACCGCGGCGGTGTAGACGTCCATGCCGCCGGGGGCGGAAAACAGCCGCTGGTAGCGCGAGCCCTGCCGACCGATGGGCAGCGAGGGCGTCACCCGGGGCTGGAGAATGGCGTGGCCGCGAACGACCCGATCGCTGGGCCCGAAAACCGGCTGATTGAGCGGGTGCGCCATCTTGCCGACCAGCCTGGCGATGGTGTCGCGAGGCAGGCGGGTGTCGCTATCCAGCGTGACCACGTAGCGCACGCCGGGCGGCACCCAGGGCGTGTGGCCATCGACGGAGATATAGGAGGTATCGTCGGCGCCACGCAGCAGGCGGTTGAGCTCGGTCAATTTGCCGCGCTTGCGCTCCCAGCCCATCCAGCAGCCCTCGCTGGCATTGTAGAGCCGGCGGCGATAGAGCAGCAGGAAGCGCGGGCCTGCCGGGCCGTTGCCATGACGCTGGTTGAGGCGCGCCATGGCGTCCACCGCACTGGCCAGCAGGATGTCGTCGCTGGCGAGTTCGGCGGTATTGGCATCGCGCCCGTCCAGCAGCAGGGCGAAGGTCAGGTCGCCGCCGGTGCCGGAGAGATAGTGCACTTCCAGGCGCTCGATCAGTTCACGCAGCGCGACCGATTCGGTCAGCATGGCCGGTACCACGACCAGCGTTCTGAGCGTCGTGGGAACGCCCTCCTCGAGTGCCAGGCCGGGCAGCGCCTCGCCGCCGACACCTTCACCCAGGGCGCGGTTGGCCAGTGCCGTCGCCACCTCGTAGGCGGGCAGGAAGATCAGTACCAGCCATGGCAGTTGCCACATCGGCGCCAGCCCGGCCGCCCCCAGCGCCCACACGGCAAGTCCCAGCAGCAGCAGTGTGATCAGGCTGGTGGCGCAGGCGTAGCCGGCCAGCCCCAGCTTCAGCACGGCCCGGCGAACCCGCAGCGCCAGGGGCGGGCGGAAGCCCAGCGACCGCTCCAGTTCGCGACGACCGTCGGCAATCAGGTAATACCCCGGATCGGTGCGTTGTTCCGCGTCGGCCGGCTGGCAATCCGGGGCAAGCTCGGCCTGCGCGGCGGCAAGCGCCTGCTCGGTCACCAGCAGTTCGTCCCGGTGCGAGCCCCGGGCCAGTTGCTCGATGGCGTTGCGGTAGCGGTCGCGGGTGGCGAAGTCCATCTCCGCGAAGCGGCTGTCCGCGCGCAGGCGCCGGTCGACCAGGCTGACCTGCTCGACCAGGGTTGCCCAGTCGAAATCGGCGATGTGGCGCAGGCTGGTGATCACGTTGCGGACGCTGACGTTGGACGCGCCCTGGCGTTGATGGGCGTTGTGCACCACGGCGGCGGTCGATGTGCCCTGGCGGGCGAACTCCTGCTCCAGCCAGACCAGCGCCGGCACCTTGCCGGGATCCTGATCCTTGAGGCGCTTGACCATCTGGGCGTAGAAGTGGGCGGCAAAGGGGTCGGTGATGTCGAGATGGGCGTAAGCCTGCAGCGAATGGCCATCGGCCTCCCGTCGCAGCAGGCTTTCGCACAGGATATCGGCCTCGTCCCGGGCTTCCCGCGCACGGATGATCTGGTCCGAGAGTCGGCGCAGGTTCTCCACCAGCACCAGGCGCAGACTGATGGCGATCGCCCACAATTCGCCGATGGTCAGCGCTTCGATACGCTGGTAGGCGTTGATGAACCGGGACAGGGTGAGGGGATCGAAATGGCTGTCGGTATGGGCGACGTAGGCCCAGGTCAGGCCGAGCACGCGCGGGTAGCCGGCGAAGGGACCGTCGGCCAGCTTGGGCAACTGGCGGTAGTAACCCGGCGGCAGATCCTCCCCGATGTCGCTGACGTGTTTCTCGACATGGTGGTAGTGGTCGAGCAGCCACTCCGCGGCTGGCACGATGCTGCGGCGCTGGGCGACTTCGTTGGCAATGCTGCGATAAGCGGCGCCCAGTGCCACCGTGTTGTCGTGCAGTCGTCGATGCAGGGGCAGTACCGCTGGCGGATGCAGGGTGATCGGCTGTGCCAGCGCGAGGCTCTGGGCGTGCTGCTCGAGCCGTTCCGGGCCGAAGAGCTCTTCGCGGACCGGCGTCCTGGCATCCCAGGGGGGAGGCGGGTTGGCACTGGCGTCGTCTCGACGCCACCAGGCGTTCATGGCCTGCCCCCGTGCGACGAGGGGCGGGGAGGAGCGATCGGCAAATCGTTGCATCGATGCATTGGTGATCTCCTGCCGCCGACCGAGGGGATCAGGACCCGGATCGAGGCGGTAACGCCATGCCATGGTGAAAAACGAAGCACGCCTGCTGGCGTTAGGCGGTGTCACTCGAAAGTTCGTCGAGTGTCGAAGTGGAAGGCGCCATGACCGACCGTCACGGCGTGCGAAGAGATGGGGAGAATCACGAGAGGTGCAGGCCGACCTTGGATGATCGGCACGCGCCTGGCGAGAGTCCGAGCAGATCGTGAAGTCAGTATGGGTGGTGGATGGCGAATTAGCGAGTACTGACTTCGGTGCCAGCCAGGGCGTTCGGCGCGGCGCCGCGGTGCGCCCTTCGCGAGTTGGGCATCCTGCCGAGAAAGTAGTGGTCAGCCTCGGGAGAAGCGACTAGCTTCGAGAGGCTCGACTCTGTCGAGTCGCTCAGTTTTGGATCTCCCAGCCATACCGTTTTCCTCTCGCCCGAGAACAGGAGGCCAGCGCCTCCGAGGAAGTCGCGATGAAGATCACCCCGTACGAGCAGCGAGTGCTCGTTTTGAAGAAGAGAAATGTCCCCAAGGAGGGGAGCCTCACGACCAAGGCGACATTGAATAAGGTGCCGGTAGGCACACTCAAGACGCGCATCAGGAAACTCGTCGAGGGTGGTCTCGACAGGGATCGTGCGATCGAGGTTGCGCTGGGCCGCCCCATCGGCCCGCAGGGGCGGCCAAGAAAGGTCTGAGCATTCAAGGCTCCATCGAGACGCCGCTATCGTGAGAGGAACGGTCGGTCGCCGGTATCGGGGGGCGGTTCGAGACTCCAGCCAGTTGGCGCGTGATCGAACCGGGCCGGCGCGGTGGTGATGGGGGAATTGCAGGCCAAAGCCCGCTCTCGTCGGGCTTTTGCCGAGAGGCATCTGGTATAGACTGCTTATCGTTTCGTTTCCTGCGGAACCATTCCTTGGCCCTGATTTCGATCGGGGCTTTTTTGCGGCTCGATTGGCCGTTCACCACCGCCTCAAGTGCGAAGCCAGCGATAGAGCAGTTTATAAAAAGCCGTGTCGGTCAGCTGGTGATATCTCGAGAGATCGCGTTTCTGGCCGAATTGCAGTTCGGTGAAGTAGAACTCTCCTTCCGACTCGATGACCTCCTTGATGTCATCCTCATCGGAAGATGAATACAGCAGGATCCGGGAACCATGAAGGTACTGCTCCTCGGGAGCGACATGCAGCTTGCAACTGCCGAAAGAGAGCGTCAGTTCCTGGAGCGTCAGCTCGAAGGTTTGGTCGAATTTCTCCAGCGTGTGGGTAATGTCGTCGTAGCGGCTATCGATGCCTTCCAGCCCCAGTGAATCGACCCATCCCTCGATATTCGCCTGCAACAGTCGCAGGTCTTCCTTCCGCGTTTCCAACTCTTGCTCGAACGACGTCAGACGCTGTTGGCAGGCGCGGACCTCATCCTTGATATGGTTCTTCAACTGCTCGATGTCGACCATGATCTCTTCCCTCGCCAGAAGTTGTACGGATGTTTTTCTCATGATGATCGACCAACACAAAAAACCGCCTCATGAAGGCGGTTCTTGGCAGTTGGTGTCTCATATCATGCCGCTGCGGGTCGGTCTCCGGCGCGTAGCCTGGTGATGGCGCCAAGCGCCTTCTCCAGATCCAGCGTCCTGCACTTGAAGGCGCTGCAATTGGCGCAACGTACGTTACTACCTTCCCGGTTGTTGACCGGTAGATGAAACTGCTGATGACCGCAAACGGAACAGGTGAGATCCAGAGTGACTTTGATCATGCCGATTGCCTCAATCTGAGGTGATGATCATTCAGGAGGTGCGGTGACGCACTTTCGCGCGACATTTTCAGTGTCAGGCTGCGACACTGGTTGAGAATCTGCACCGAGTAGCTGGGCGCGTGAGCGTCCATCCAGTGCCCGATAGTATCGAGAAATTCCCCACATTCGACGCAGCTGATCTCATCCCACTCGGCGTGCGATTCGAGCGAGAACGGTTGAGTGTGACCGCAACGGGTGCAAGCGATGGTGTCTTTCACGATCAGCCCTCCTTGGCTTAGATCTCCTGAACTGGCCAGGCGATGGCAATCCTTGCCGACTGGTGACGGGCGTCCCTGCCCGATGGATCCGGCTTTCCGTGCCGACTTCACGATTTCATGCTGGCACAGCGTTTTGTGCTGTACAAGGGTTGTACGGAAACGGAATTTGGGTCTTATTATCCTGCGTTAAACAGTGCATGGTAAGTCGCTGAATCCGCTAAGCCGCTCTCCATTCCTGCAAATTGCAATTTTTTGTAAATCGTTCGAGGCCCGAGATGGGGGCGCTCATTCCACGTGGATTCACACCGTTGTTAACGTTTTGTCATCTGTCGGGGACTAGAGTGTCGAGGTGATACCAGGATGGTATCGGCACGCAGGGAAGCGCGAAGCAGGAGGCTCGGTTCGATATCAGGGAAGATGGGTCAGTACCAGCGCTCAGCCGTGAGGCTTGGCGCTTTTTCGTTGCCGTCCGGCTCGGGTGGCTGGCGCGCTCGGATAGGGTGACATCGGATTGCCGGCATTCTTAATTGAACGTCGGAGGGGCGAGGACGCTATGCTTAGCGTCAGTGACCCATCAATTCGGAATCCCCCATGAGTTCTCTAAGCCAACACAAAGCGTTCATTCTCTTGCTGACGCTGGTGTCCATCGCGTTCGTCTGGCTACTGTTGCCTTTCTACGGTGCCGTGCTGTGGGCCGTGATCCTGGCTATCCTCTTCCAACCCATGCATCGCCGTCTGGTCATCCGACTCAAGGGCCGGAACAACTGGGCCGCGCTCATCAGCGTGATGGCGTGCGTGTTCATCGTCATCCTCCCCATGTCGTTGATTTTCGGTGCCCTGGTACGTGAGGGGGCCAGCGTGTACCAGCGCGTGGGCAGCGGCGATATCGACTTCAACCAGTACATGCAGCAGTTCCAGGGATCGCTACCGGTTTCGGTTCAGAGCTGGCTGGGGGATGCGGGCTTCGGGAGCTTGTCCGATATCAGCAACCGGCTGGCTTCGGCTCTCGAGCAGGGGAGCCGGCTGATCGCCACGCATATGCTGAGCATCGGGCAGAACACGCTCCAGTTCCTGGTCAGTGCCGGGATCATGCTCTATCTGCTGTTCTTCCTGTTCCGGGACGGGCGCTCGCTCGGACAGCTGATACGCACGACGATCCCCTTGAGCGACGAGTACACCTACAAGCTGATCGAGAAGTTCACTGCCGTGGTGCGTTCCACCGTGAAAGGCAATGTGATCATCGCCATCGTCCAGGGCGCGATCGGGGGCGTGGCGTTCTGGGCGCTGGGTATCGAAGCCGCGCTGCTGTGGGGTGTGATGATGGCGTTCCTGTCGTTGCTGCCGGCGATCGGCTCGGCGATCGTCTGGGTTCCGGTGGCTGCCTACCTGCTGCTCAGCGGGGCCTACGTGAAAGGCGTGATCCTGGTCTTCGTCGGCGTGGTGGTCATCGGGCTCGTCGACAATTTCCTGCGCCCGCCGCTGGTGGGCAAGGAGACCAAGCTGCCCGATTACGTGGTGCTGATTTCCACCGTCGGCGGGATGACGCTGATGGGGATCAACGGGTTCGTGCTCGGCCCGCTCATCGCCGCGCTGTTCATCGTCGTCTGGTCGCTGTTCCGACAGGAGCAGCAGCAGGAGGCCGAGATGTCGTCACGCGAGAGCGTGGCGAACGAGGCGAACGAGGCGATGCCCGAATCTCGCGGGCGCGGGACATCGGTGGATGGCTAGGCGCGACTATTGTTATAGTGCTAACTAAGTTTCGGGTTTTTCAGGACACGGATGTCTGACTTCTTTCCCTCTCCCGGCACCACGGCCCGATGGGTCGTCGGTGCCACACTTGCCGGAATCCTACTGGGCGGCTGTGCCAACTATGCGGGGATCGAGCCGCAGCAGACGCTCACGCCCATCAGCCGATTGAGTGCGAACCAGGTGCTTGGCCGCTCACCGGTATCGCCGGCCGCATGGCCCGATGTCGACTGGTGGAAGCGCCTTGGCGATCCCACCCTCGACGCGCTGATCCAGGAAGCCCTGAGCGACTCCCCGGACATCGCCGTGGCACAGGCGAGGCTGCGCTCCGCCAACGCTGCCATCGCCTCGGCAAGGGCCGGCCAACTGCCCAGCGTCGATGCCTCGGCTGAAATCTCGCGCTCCCGTGTCTCCAAGGTCGAGGATCCGCTCGGACAGGGCAACTTCTACTCTACCTCGCGATCGTTGCTGCTCTCCTTCGACTACGACCTCGATCTCTGGGGCGGCGCCCGTGCCGCCTGGGAGGCCGCGCTGGGAGAGGCCCGCGCCCAGGAGATCGAGTATCGCGCCGCCGGATTGACGCTATCGGCCAACGTGGCGCGCGCCTACGTCAGTCTCGCCGACGCCTATGCCCGCCGCGATGTCGCCCAGCGCCAACTGGACCGGGCCCTGCGGATCAACGACATCAACGACGAACTGCTCCAGGCCGGGCTCAACAATCAGACCCAGAGCCTGCAGTCGCGGGTGACTGCCGCCAGCGCACGCCAGGCGCTGGAGTCGGCGCAGCAGTCGATCCGCAGCGAGCGCATCTCCCTGGCCATTCTGCTGGGCAAGGGGCCGGACCGTGGCGAGACGATCCCGCAGCCCGACGCGCTGTCGCCTGCCATTGCCGCGCTGCCCAGCGTGATCCCTGCCGACCTGATCGGCCATCGGCCGGATGTCGTCGCCGCACGCTGGCGGGTCGAAGCCGCCTCGCGAAGCATCGACTCGGCCAAGGCGCAGTTCTACCCCAACATCAATCTCTCGGCGATGGCGGGGTTTCGCTCGGTGCTGGGGGATTACTTCTTCAGTGAAGCGGCCAAGTCAGGCAGCGTCACACCCGCCATCTCGCTGCCCATCTTCGACGGTGGCCGGCTTCGCGCCAACCTGGAAAGCACCGATGCCGAGTACGATCTGGCCGTGGCGCAGTACAACAAGACCATCGTCTCCGCGCTGGGGGAAGTCGCGGACGACGTCACCACGCTGCAATCGCTGGAGCGTCAGCGCCAGAGCCAGCAGCAGGCCCTGGCGAGCGCCCGTTCCGCCTACGGGCTGGCCGAAGAGCGCTACCGTGCCGGGCTGGCAGATTATCTCGACGTGCTCAGCAGCGAGCAGCAGTTGCTATCGGCCGAGCAGAGCCTGACCCAGATCAACACCCAACGCCTCGACCGCTCGGTGCAGCTCGTCCAGGCGCTGGGTGGCGGTCTCGCGCTGGACGCCAGCGCACTGCCGGGCGGCGATGGCGTGGCCGCTGCGCCCGGCGCGGAATGAACGCGCTGTTGAATCAGGCACGGCGGGCAATACCGGAAGCCTCGCCCCAGTTGTCCGCCACGGGTTTGGTGATTATGATAGGCGCCGCCTGGCCGGTATAGCTCAGCTGGCAGAGCAACGCATTCGTAATGCGTAGGTCGGTGGTTCGAGTCCACTTACCGGCACCAGGCATATCAAGGGTTTGCGCCCGATCCTGCCTAGTATCACTTCCTTTTTATCCAGTATTTGGCACACTTGCGGTACATCTCCGCAGGTAACGCTATGGCTACGTTCCAAAAACGCTCCGGCTCTTGGCGAGCGATCATCCGTAAGAAAGGCTATCCCCAAGTCAGCGCCACGTTCGACACGAAGGCCCAGGCAGAGCGATGGGCGAAGCAGATCGAAACCGAGATGAGCCAGGCCAGGTTCGTCGATACTCGCGAGGCCGACGCGCTGACAATCGCGGCGGCGCTCGAGCGTTACGAGCGGGAGATCTCGGTCCACAAGAAGAGCTATCGGAACGAGCGGTCGCGGCTGGCGATCCTCGCCCGAGATCTCGGACGGTTCACGCTGTCGACTCTCCGCTCGTCTGATGTCGCGCTATACCGGGATCAACGTCTCGAAGTCGCGTCGGGTTCGACGGTTCGCCGCGACCTGGCGTTGCTGTCGCACCTCTACACTATCGCGATCAAGGAATGGGGGATGCCCGTCGACAATCCGTGCGCGAAGATCCGGAAGCCGAAGCTCAACAAGGATCGCGAACGGCGGGTAACCGATGACGAACTGACTGCGATTCTGGAGGCCGCTGGTGTCCTTCATGCGGAAATGCCGCGTCTGATCACGTTGGCCGTCGAGAGCGGCATGCGGAGGGGAGAGCTGATTGGGCTGAAACGGTCGGACGTGAGGGCGAGTGTGGCCTACTTGGCCGAGACGAAAAATGGCACCAGTCGAGCGGTGCCTCTTTCGCGAGCGGCCCGCGCGGCGGTCGAAGCGCTACCGGCGAGGCTGGATGGTCAGCTCTTCTCGTTGCGGCCTGATACAGTCACGCACTATTTCGAGAAGAGCTGTAAAGCGGCGGAGGTTGAGGGGCTCCGGTTTCACGATCTGCGGCACGAGGCGACGTCGCGATTCTTCGAGAAAGGGCTCAACATCATGGAGGTCGCCGCGATCACTGGTCACAAGGATTTGCGGATGCTGCGGCGATATACCCACCTCAACCCCTCAGCGCTTGCGGAGAAGCTGGGGTAGCGCGAGGTCGGCCAGGGCGCCGGCGCGGCTCTGCTGGCGCTGTCGCTTCTTCCGCATCCAAGTTCTCGAGCCAGTCCATTACCCGCGAGCGCTTCCACGCCCAGAGCCGCCCGACTTTGAATCGCCCCGGCGGCAGTGCGTCGCTCTCCCGCTTGATGAGGTTGGTAACCGCCTGCTGCGATTTGCCCATTAGCTGCGCCACGTCCGACGCGTAAAGGATCTCAGCCTGGTGATATCTCATCATGAGCGGTCTCCCTGGTCATTGGGGCGGCGAGCTCGCCACCGATTGAATCGGTTCTGAATCAGCCGGAACGTCGCGCCGGCCTGCTGGTTGGTATCGAGTTCGGCGCGGCTCGCGATGCGGCACGCCTTCCGGATCCAGTCGCCGGCGTCCTGTTCGCTGTGTGTGCCGTCCGGCACGTCCGCGCCGAACTTGGCGCGGGCTCGCTGATCCAGGTAGCGCCTGAAAGCTGGATCCCGGCAGAGAATCCCCGCGGCGCGGGCATGGTGATTGCCAGCCATCGTTCGACCTCTCAGTACTGGTACCGGCCCGGCATCGCCGGGCGCGGATCGGTAATGGTCATGTCCGCCGTCTCGGCGCGACCAGTCGCGTGGATCTCAATCACTTCGATGCGTGGCATGAAGCGAGAAGCCAGCGCGGTTCCGAGCTGAAGAGCGACGCCGATCGCGAGCGCGAAGATCAGCAAGGCCGCGACTTTCGCCGGCCGCTTGATACGTTCACCGAACATGGCGCCCCCTGGCTTCGCGGATCGACTGGCAATCGATGCAGGTGGTGGCCCAGGGCGCGGCCTGGCGCCGGGCTTTCGGGATCTCGGTGCCGCATTCCTCGCAGTCGGTATCCATCGCGCCGGCGACGGTCACCGGTAGCTGGTGTCGAGCGAGCGAGTGGGCGAGGTGGCGCTCGATGATGTCACCGGCGTTGTCGGCGATATCAGCCATGGTTGAGTTCCTCCACGGTCTGGCTGTCGCGGTACGCGCAGCGGTGACTGGTGACGGCCTGGCGTAGCGCTTCCTCGCTGTCGAAGGCGATCACCATGGCGTAGCGGTGACGGGTTTCGCCTGTATTGGGTGCCAGTACGGCGAGTTCGCCGGCGTCCTGCAGGGTGCCGCGCGGTACCGCGCGATCGGTGTGTTGCTGGGTTTGCATCCTCTCTCCTTCAGCGCCTGCGTGGCACGGTTGTTGTCAGATCCCTTCCGGGAAATATTCGGGGGTGCCCTGCCTCTCCGGCGGGGTGGGTTTCGGGTGCCGCCGGACGGCGGCCTGGATCATTCGGTGCTCGAGATCGGCGTCTTCCATCTCCTGGCGGACGTGTTCGCTGGCGCGCCACGCTCGATAGCGTTGGAGTTGGGCTTCCAACTCCTCCGGGGTGAGTTCTTTCGGGGTCAGAAGCCCCCTGGGAACGAGGCTTTGGCCGGCCCCCGTGCCGGGGTCCGTACAGTTAGTGACACAAGTCCAAGGGTCGGCGGCTTCGCCACCTCCCAAAAACCCCGACGCGGCCGCACGCTTCGGGCGCACGTTCCAGCGGTAGAGGCGCGTCAGGTACTCGGAAACGCTGCCCTTGCCGTCGCTGACGGCGAGGCCCTTGGGCACCTTGATCTCGTCGCCGTAGCGGCCGCGCTCGATGAATTCCCGATGCTGCTCGCCGGTGGCGTGGCTGAAGTCATCGTCGCCCTTGCCGGTGCGGAAGGCGGGAATGGACCACGGCTTGATCGGTTGCAGCTTGCGCGGCGTGTTGGGGCCGCCCATCAGGCGGAGGAACTGGTCCCACTGGCCGGCGTTGGCGGCTTCGCGGATGTGGTGAAAGGTGGCCGCCGCGCGGGGCAGCGGGTTGGTGGCTTCCTCCCACTTGCGAAGCTCGCCTTCCTGCTTCTCGGTGAGGCGGCGGATCTCGCGCCAGACGGTGACGCTGGGCAGCCCCACGAACTGAAACTGGCGAATGCCCCAGCAGGCCGCCCATGCCTCGATGCGAGGGGCCGCGCTGTTGAGATCGTGGCCGTAGCGGTCCAGCTCGTCGCCCTCGATGCCGGCACGGGCGAACTGCTCGCCATTGATGTTCTTGGAGATGTACTTGGCCACGTAGCCGGCGGCCGTGCCCTTCGAGTAGTCGATGCGCTTGGCATCGAAGCGGGCGGTGGTCTTGCCGAACCGGTTGAACAGCTCTTCCGGCGACTCCTCCTCGGCGTAATCGCGCAGGGTCTGGCTGACGGCCTCCACGTCCTCCGGCTTCATCCACACCAGCAGATGCCAGTGCGGGGTGCCGTCGTGGTGCGGTTCCACCACGCGGATGCCATAGATGGCACGCTTGGCGCGGGCCAGTCTGGCGCGGGTCTTCGCCCACACCTTTTGGATGTGCTGCTGGGCCTCGCGCGGGGTCGAGCCGTCGTAGCGGGGATTGCGGCGGCAGCGGTAGCGCTCCCGGCCCTTGCGGTCCGTGTAGCGGTTGGCGTTGACCGGGTGAAAGCGGCTCGGCGCGGTGACGGTGTAGAACATGCCCACGTGGCCGAGGCGGCGAGCCTCGACCTCGGTATCGCGAATGCGCAGCATCAGCTCCGCGCGGCGGTGGTCCGGATTGGCCAGCCCCAGCTCGGCGAGTTCGGCCAGGGTGTAGGTCTGGCCTTCCTGGTTGATCGCCTCGAGCGTCTCCAGCAGCGTGCGGTTGCGCACGCGCTGGGCGCGGCGGCGCTCGATGGTCATGTCGCTGCAGTAGATGCCGGCCTGGGCGTGGACGCGGTACGCCTCGCGCTGGACCTGCTCGAGACGTCGCCCGGCCAGCCGGCGCAGTTTGCGTCGCCAGAAGCTGGGGCAGCTTAGCCGCGCCAGTTGCACGCTGGCCTTCTGATTCACTGGCGGCGGCGCGATGCCGTGGAGCGTGGCGCGCTTGCGCGCGGCGGCGGCCGCCATCTCGTCGGCCACGGCCAGACTCATGACCGGCGCTCGCTCCCAACGGAACACCGCCATCAGCGGGATACCGCCCGGCGGGGGCGTCAGCGGATTGCGTGCCGCGGCGATCTGGCGCGCCATGGACCGTGACTGGGCGGAGAGCGACATGCCACGCGGCTGGCGAACGCGCCGGGGTGGCGGCAGCAGGCCGAGACGCAGGCGGCGATTGTGCTCGGCGATGCCACCGATCAGCTTGTTGCGTTCGTCCTCGACGGCCCGGGCCTGCGCCTGGGCGTAATCGACCAGGGCGTCGTCGTCGTGGGTGGCATTGAGCCCGCCGATCTTGAGGCGAGATTCCACCATGCGCAGCCAGTAGCAACCGGCGCGGATGCCCTCGATGGTGGTGGGCTGGGCATTGCGCCGGGCGATGAAGGCACGCTGCAGATCGTCGGCGATGACCGGGAAGCGCTTGTAGACGTGCGCCGGCTCGATCAGCTCCGCCGTCCGGCGTGTCAGCCAACGGTTGCCCGCCGCGTTGCCGTAACGCTCGGCGACGTGGACGAAGCCGGCGGCCAGATCCTCGGCCAGCGAGGGGAAGCGCTCGAAGATCGCCTCGCGCCACGGCAGACAGTCGACCGTGCCCCATTGGCGGGACCGTTCGATGGCGCTCATTGCGCCCCCGCTTCGATCAGGTCGATCCAGTGCAGTGCCGCTTTGGTGTCACCCTGGGCTAGGGCCCGGCGCGCGTTGGCGGCCAGTTCCCGATTCGGGCTCTCGCCCTTGAGCCGTTCGCCCAGGCGCTGGGCGTAGCGGCTCATGCGGCCGATGGCGGCACGAATCGCATCGCGCTCGGCCCGGTTCATCTCGCCGATCCCGCGCAGGGCATCGCGGGCCTGCATCTGGGCGCTGGCCAGCACCGTCCTGCGCTCATTGGTCGGCATGTCCGCCCACAGTTCGGCCAGATCCTTGTCCGCGCAGCGGGCATGCAGCTCGGCGCGCAGGGCGCCGAAGCCGGCACGGCCATCCGGCAGGACGACCGACAGATGACGTTTTTCCTCGGTGGGGAGGGGCTGAGTCGCGGCTGCCATGGTGAGACCTCGCGTTCCGAAAGGGGGCGTGGGGGTTACTGCAGGGGGCGGCTGCGAACGACTCGCAGGGCGCCCCGGTCTCGGGCCTGCTCACGGGCGGCGAGCAGGTCGCCAACGGTGAACGAGATCGGTAGGCCGCCGACGGTGCGCAGCACGACGACATACTCGGTGCTGGATTCGAGATCGAGCCACGCGACCTGATTGAGCGACTCCAGCTCGGCGCTGGCGTGAATCGCGGCGAGCTCCGCTTTCGCTTCCGGCATCGCCTGCTCGCTCATCAGGAACTGGGTGCAGTTCTCGAGCGCTTCACGGCGATTCAGCCCCCGGCAGTAGCGCAGCAGATAGCCGGTGGCGGCGTTTTTCGGGTCGAGTTGGCGTAGCCGCCGGGCCCGGGGGCCGGCGGAGAGCGTGGTGATGGTCATGGTGTCGTTCCTGAGATGAGCCCTTCGGGGCGTTGCGTTAGCGGTCAGCCGTTCAGCGCGGCCAGTTGCTCCATGCAGGCGCGGCGATGGCCGGGCTCCATGGGGATGCGAATGTCGGTATCTGGGTTGCGGCTCAGCGTCAGCGTCTTGGCGAACTCGACATAGATCTTGCCGCCCCAGCCGCAGGCCGGATTGATGCACTGCGCGTAGACCTCGTAGAGCGTCGGCGACGGGCGCTTGCTGGTGCGGGTGATCGACGCTTCACCGCAGTGCGGGCAACAGATCCTCACCGAGAACCTCCTTGGATTGGGTAAAGTGCGCGGCCTCGGCCGGTGAGCTCGAAGCCACCCCTTCGCAAGCGCCGCTTCACGAGGAGCTCCGCTGCTTGATCGCGGGTTTCCAGGCCCTCCTGCTGGCGCACCCGTTCGAGCGTCTCTTCCTGGAACTCATGAATGTCGAAGGTCTGCTGCGGCATGGGGGCGTCTCGTTTTGCACGGTGGATGTGGTGCCGGATGTGGTGCTTGGGTCAGCCTGCTTTCGCCCTGATACTGCCCACACCGGTCCCCCGGACGTCGCCGATGCCGAGAAGCTCGGCCGCTTCCTTCATCATCATCGAGCGCATCACCTCGGCTCGGGAGAGACCGTAGAGGTTGGCGAACGACTGGATGACATCGACCTCGTACTGATCGAGATAGACGGTGACGCGTTGACGAACACGCTTCGGGTCCTGGTACATGGCGACGATTCCTTGTGCGGGTCAGGAGACGGCTTCGGCTTTAGGTGTGTTTTGGAGCCCGCGCAGCATGAGCATGCGCACAGTGCCTGAGAGCGACCGAAGCTCCCGGCTGGCGATAGCCTCGACCTCCGCGCGCTCTTCGATAGTCAGCAGCGTCATGATCGGGCGATTACAACCATGGGGGGACTGGCGGCGTTGGGTCTGGCTCATGTGATAAGCTCCTAAAGGGTCTTAAAAGGCAGGCTTTGGTGATGCCTTCCTAGTACCGTTAAAGACTGTGTGTCGATAATAGGTACTCAAATGTTTCCCCGTCAAGCATCAAAGGCGAACTAATGGGTTCTTTTGGCGAAAGGTTGCGCGAGGCGAGGAAACAAAAGGGCCTCTCGCAAACCGAATTTGGTGAGCTCGTCGGTGTAACAAAGCGCAGCCAGATGATGTACGAGGGCGATCAGCGCGTGCCCAAAGCCGACTATCTGGCGGCTTTGGTTAAGACGGGAATCGACATCGAATTTATCCTTACGGGTGAATCTCGCGGCGCTGCGGGGGTGATCAATTCTGCCCCTTTGGGATCGGATGTTCCCCATGTGCCGCTGGAAGGTCTCTCCCTATCGACGGGGATGCCTGTTCCTCTTTACGACGTTGAGGGCGCTGCCGGGGCCGGTCGGTCGCTCGAGCGCGAGACCGTGGTTGGTACCTTTACGATCGATGCCGCCACGCTGTCCCAGCTCGGTCTGGCCGGAGCTCAATTGGCAGGCGTACGTGTGCGCGGGGACTCCATGGAGCCAACGCTGTTCGACGACGACTGGGTATTCATTGACCTCAACGACACCAATTTCGCTCAGGCCGGGGTGTTTCTGGTATGGGTGAGCGGCGAGCTGCGCATCAAGCGGCTGCAGCGCCTGGCCGGCGGCGCGATGCTGCTAATCAGCGACAACAGCTACTACGAGAAAGAGATGATCGCCCCGGACCGGATGCAGGAGGTCCACGTGATGGGCCGTGTGCGGACGCGGATGGGTGAGATTGCTTGATTTAGAAATACCAAGGATCTGCCGATAACGAGGAGTCATAGACTCCATATTCAAACGGCAAAAGAAGTGGCCGATAGAGCCACGCCATTACGCAAGGGAAATCAAATGTCTGACGTTACCACTTCCGCCGATGCGACCAAATCGGCTCCCGTCAAAGCTGTCTGGGCGCTTCTGATCGTTGCTTGGATCTGCTTTCTCTTACCCGTTCCAGGTATTGGCCTGTTCGTGGGCTGCCCATTGAATTTCGTCGCATTCATTGTGGCGATCGTAGTCATCACGCGCGGGCGTACTGGCATGGGGATTACCCAACTGATCGTCAGCCTGGTCGTCTCGCCGATCATCTACTTCATCGGCCTGGCAATCTTCGGTGCTGCGATGAACAGTGGTCAGCAGGAAAAGGAATCTTTCGATTACGGCCAGGTTCTGCCGGCCTATGTCCAAAGCATTGCATGAGGTGATTCCATGAAGCGCCTCATTCTACCTGGGTTGTTATGCCTTTCGTTGGCCGTGGGCGCGGCCAACGCTGATTCAATCCCTCGCTACGATGTGGAGAGCCACTGCACGGAGGTGGCGAGTATTACGGGGGATCTCAGCAATTCGCTTTACAACAGCTGCATTCAGATGGAGCAGTCTTCCTACGACCACCTGAAAGGCGCGTGGTCATCGATTCCTGCCAACATCCGTGGCGGCTGCGATGATGTGGCCACCGTCGGTGGCTCTGGTAGCTATAGTTTGCTCGAGAGCTGTGTCCAGATGGAAAGCCAGGCGGCCAGCAACAAGAAGTCGTTCAGCTTTGATTGAGAAGATACGCCCATACCCAGTATGGGCTTTCTCTTACGACCAAAGCGCGTGCAGCGTGTCGCCGGTGGGGCGTAGATACTGATCAGTGACAATCCGGCCTACCATAAGGAGCTGGTGCAGCCCGAGGACGTGGAGATTATTGGGCAGGCGTGGCGGAAGGTGGAAAGGTTTTTTGAGGCAAAACCTATATTTAGATAAAGCAGATTCATGGATCTGCAGCGAAATGACAAATCACAAACTGCTTAGTGGGCTTCGCAAAGCTGCGATAATAATTCGAAGGGTTTTTAGTTATGGCTGGATGCGTTAAAGTTAAAAATTTAAAAAGCATAAAGGAACTTAATTTCTCAATACCTTCACCTGGCGTGCATGTGCTGTCTGGAACAAACGGTATTGGAAAGACAACCCTTTTGGCCTGCCTGAGGCGCATTGGGTTTAGAAATGCATTCCCACTTCACTTTCCTATGTCTGAGTTGTCAGAAAGGATGGATAATCATTCTCAGGCAAGTGTTGAATATCATATCAACAATGAAGTAGTGACGTATTCGTATTCCAGCGAAAGATGGGTTCCAAGACCAAGGAGGTTGAGTAAACTTTTAAGCAGTTTCGGTTATCCCAATGTAATATATGTCGGGGCTACCGCCGACAGAATTACGCCGCGACCTGAGGATTTTAATCCTAACCGAGTAACAAAGGCATCTGGCGCCTTGATTGCCGCGATGAACTCTATCTTCGATACTCAAAAGTTTGATGGTCTTCGTTATATTAATTTAACCACTGGCTCTGGGAATCGCGCCTATTTAATGCAGTACAAGCAGGGGAGTGTTAATCACTACTTTTCTGAAAAAAATTTCAGCCTAGGTCAATTGTGTGTGCTGAAACTTCTTGTGAAAATTGATGCATGTCCTAATAATTCATTAATTCTCATTGACGAGCTTGAGCTGGCTCTGCATCCGAAAGCTCAAATAGGGCTTTTCAAACATCTCGAAAACGTTGCTAACACCAAATCACTTACAGTGATATTTTCAACCCACTCAGTCAGTCTAATCAAAGTTGCAAGTAGAGATCAGCTTCTGTATATACACGATAATGGTGATAATTCTGAGGTTATTCCAAGGTGCTTTCCCACGTTCGCTTTAGGGAGTATTGCACTCTCTGAAGAGTCCGCACCAGATAAAGCGATATATGTAGAAGACGAGGCAGCAAGACTTGTCGTTGACGCTTTTTGTAAAGCAGCCATTCTTGCTAAATACAGAAATCAGCAAAGTTATCCTACTTTCAGCGTGCTTCCCCTTGGTGGATTTTTGAGCGTAATAAAATTTTTGGATAGAGGTAGGTCAGTTTTACCTCCAACGACTTCTTCTTACGCCGTTTTAGATGCTGATGTCAAAGAAGAGACTTTAGCTGATTGGAGACGTCGGCAAGATTACCAAAATCTCCAGCTCGTTCAGCATGCTGGTAGAAATCTTTCTTATCTTCCATTTACGCCAGAATGTGGTTTGGTCGTTTTTTTGCGTGACTATAGCGCAGAGGCCGAAGAATTACTAAGAGCTGAATTCGGCGACCATCGAATCCATGTGAGATCGCAAGACTTTGAGAATGTGTCCATGAAGCCGGGAAGTCAGCAAAGAGATCAAGCTAAAACAGCCGTTGGTCATTATGTTGATAGTGCTTATGGAGTTATAACAGGCGTAGATCGTAAGGCTTTTTACGAAAGACTTTTTACAGTTTTTGCCAGGTGGTATTTTGAAAAAAATAGAGATCATGTTATGAGAGTGTTCGGTCCAATAGTTGATTGATGGTCGGCTTTTAGTTAAGAGCTAAGGTGATTCTAACTAATAGTCGCTTCTGTATAATATCTACGATATTTCTGCGGGTGTAATAAGTTATCCCGATTATTGTTCGGCGCCCTTGACATATCCGGGCGCCGAGTAGATGCGTCTGTGTGGTTGGCGTTGGATGAAAATGCGACGCTAATGTTCGATAGCGTATGGTGGGGCTGCAAGCCGAAGTGGGCGAGGGAGACAGTGCCGCAATGATCAACGCTCGGGTGGAGACGTTGGCTACGTTGAAATATTATTCGGCGGCGTTCCAGTGAAATCACGCCGAATCGTGAATCCCGATCACGATAAAGGCCATCAGAACAGCGATCGGCGCGACGATCACGAAGCTGGCGTAGATCCACGTCACCACGTTGAGGACCCACGGAGGGGCACTTTCGACGGCGTGAATTCTATCGGGGCGCTCGAGATAGATCCGGTGCTGGCCCCATTTGGTATTGCGGCAAAGCACCTTGAGACCATAGCCGCTCATCCGGTGGGCCGAGAGTGGAAGCCCCTTGAAGAAAAGTTCCTTTTCCGAGGCCAGTGGCCCCAGTGCTCGATCAACCTTGTCGATGATGAACGGCGCGAGGATCATGCCGACAATGACGAGCAGGAAGGCCAGTATGCCCAAGCCGATCGTAGTGAAAAGCAGAGCTCCGAAGACTACTGAATCGTTCATTAGTCCAGGTACATCAGCAGCCAACCGAAGAGAAAAAACAGAGCGCCCGTGAACATTAGAGGGGCGTGAACCCATACGAGCCACAGCCGTAAACCACGAGGCATTGTTTCCACTGCTTTCACGAGATCGGGACGTCCTTCAAATATCTTGCGCTGATATCGCCGCGTATTGCGAAACAGAATAACGCGGCCATACGTTCCCAACCGTGTGAACGAGAGCGGGTAGCCCTTGAACAGGATTTCATCCTCGGGGTACATGCCCCCCAGTATTCGGTCCACTCTATCGATGATGACTGGGGCGGCGAGAAGCCCCAGGATCGCGATGATAAAGGTCCAAATGCCAAAGAAAGCCCCGGCCACCGCCACGACGGTTTCAGTCGTTGTCAGGCTCACCCGTTACTCCTCATCATCGCCATAAACGACCTCGTAAATAGTACTGCCTAACCGGCGCCCGGGTGCGTTGCCAGCCTCCATGCCAGCGTAGCCCCCGGTTCCACTGAACAAGGCGGCGCAAACGAGTTTACCACCCGGGCTCAAACCGACCCCCAGCATGCAGATGCGAGCTCCCGTCGTGGTTCCCACAGCGGTACCCATGGCACCACCACCGGTGCGGCCGACAAATCCCCCATACTCTTCGAACTGTACCTGGCGGCATGCTTGAGTATCCACCGCATCATCACAAGCGCTTTCGATGGTCAGATCCGTGGCCGTATAGTCGAGCGCGATGGCGAGGTAGTTCGTTACATCCAGTGTTTTGGCCCATCTCCCCGCCAACCTGATGCCTTCCCCGACTGTTGGAATCCCGTTTTTTCTGAAGCCCTCCAATGCCTGGGTGACACTGTGAAGGATCTTGTCTCCCTTGACGCCGATTTTGGCCTTGAGGTCCCGAGCTTCCTCGGCGAGATCGAAAGGCTGGTTCATGAATTTTTGGGCGGGAGCTATGATCCGGGTCAGTGCCTGATCCACATTTTTCGCTCCCTTCTCCCAAAGAGACGCCAAGTCATCCAGGGCATCCGCCGAGGCCGATTTGAGAGGGCTTAGCGCTGCCGCGAATACACCGCCTGCGGTGGATGTGGTACCCATTGCACCAGCAGCCCGTTCGCTGATGCTAGCCTGTCGTTCTGCATCGGCGGGCGCGGCTTTTTCGTTCGCGATCTCCATCATCGCGCCCCAGTTGTCGATCAGCACCCGGGCCTGCTCGGGCTTGAGCTGCTGGACGGTTTGCTGGGCGAGCCGGGCCTGGTCCTGCAGCGTTTGCTCCTCGGCCATGCACATCTGGTTCTCGGGGTCGCTGAGCACGATCATCGAGCCGGGCAGCACGTATTCCGGCAGATGGGTATTGAGCCGTTCGAACATGGCGTCGACTTCGGCGGAGGGCGAGGGCAGCAGATCCTGCTTGATCTGGTCGCGGTAGCCTGCCTCGCGGACGACGTGGAACCCCGGCGCGATCGTCGACTGGCTCTCCTTCTCGGCAGTCTCATCGCTCATGACCCTGCCGGCTGCCGCCGCGGCCGGCGAGAATACGGGTTGGGGAACCGGAGGGCTCTTTGCCTCCTCTGTGCCGATCATGTGGGTTCCATTCATCGAGGAGACGAGTGCCGCGCCGCAGGAGGTGTGGCAGCCCTGAAAGGCGACCTGCTTGCCATTGATTCGGAGCGTGGGGTGGCCCTCGACGATCGTGCAAACGCTGCCGTGGCCATCCTTTGGACAGGTGACCTTGTCGCCGACGACGGCAACCGGTTTGCCATGCACGATGTAGGTGCTCTGGCCGCTAATCACCTTGCCGCCGTGACTGGTGGCGTCCCCCAAACGGATCATGCCGTCGCCGGGCTTGAACATCAGGCTTCCCTTATTTAAATCGCTACCGGCGAGTCTATTACAGGCTCGGTGAAAGCCTCAAAGCGTGGCATGCCGCAGGCTGGCGCAATGGGCGATCTCCTACACAAAAATCCGACATTCGCTCTTCCACTACCAGTCGAGCGCAAAGACATTCCCCTTTTAACTGTTTGGATATACAGTAATGTTGAGTTTCAGTCAGAACGTTGCGACAGGGTGCGAGTAAGCAATGCAGGTGCAATATCTGGGGCCACTGATGATGGGGCTGGGACATCCGGCGCTTTTTGGTTATGACCTGGAACGCTTCCCGGCGAGCTGCTTCGCCGTGGAGTTGAAGGAGGGTGCCGGCTTAGACGGCCCGCTGATCGAGGGCGACGTGCTGATCGCGGACGAAAGCCGGATGATCGGCAACGAGGATCTCACCATCGCGAAGGTCGAGGGTGAGCATCTACTGGCGAGAGCCTGGCGCATCGGTGGCCGGCTGCGGCTGATACCGCTGCAGGGTCGGGAGTCGGTATTCGCGCGGGAGGAGATGCTGCTGGGCGTGGTGGTGAGCCAGGCGAGAAGCTACGTGGCGTAATGGTATAGCCGAGGCGATTCACTTAGGAGGTGAATCGTCTCGTGCACGAAGGTCTGAGTCAGGTAACCAGTGCTAGTAGGTGTACCTCGACCGCTCAGGCCACGATAAAGCGGGATTCGTCGAGCAGCGCTGCTGATGCAGAAACTCAAGCGTAGTGAGTTACCTTGATTGGTCTTAAAAACTTACTGCTTTTTCATGCGACTGTGGTAGTCGATGTCGTCGGTTACTGCCCCTATTTTTGGTTAAAGAAGCAGCGGAATTCCATAATTTTTTCTGGAGACTGAATAGAAAGATGCCGAACTGCTACGAGGTCGCTAATGAGGCAGGTGGTCTAAGTACGGCACCATTCCCCTCGATCTTCCGGTAACCATGTGGTTGTATTCTATCTCGCTAATATAAAGGTCGCGGGCTTTACCATCTATCACTGTTTCGATTTTATAGAACCCGGGCCCTCCACCGACAATTGAGTAGTCTGTGCTTTGACGTAAGTGAAAGCATTCACTATTCCCAAGAACTTTGCCTCTCTTTTCTGTATTTAATTGCTCTATGCTTTTGGCGATTTTCAACATCGTGAATTGATATTTGCATAGCAACGTCGTAGCTGGAAGAGATTCATTGCCCCATTTTTTGTCGAAGGGTAAACCGTTCATGTAGATGGCGCTTAAACTCGATGTCAGCGCACCAAGGCATATGATAAGAATTAACGTTGTTTTTGCTATTGACCAGCGGGTTGGTAAGTCAGACATATGCGTAACCCAAATAGCTCTATGCTAGTCTATGTGTGCACAACAGAATGTGAAAAAAACAAGCAATTGTGAATGCTTCGTCTAGCCTTTGGGGTTATGGCCAGCCCATAGCGTGACTGGTAGGGTTTTATGCTCTTGCACTATTATCGAGGTAATGCAAATGGTTGTTTTGTTTGCGTTTTTATTGATTGGGTGTCTGGGTATGACGATGTCATCTCCTGCGAAAGCTGCCGGAGCTCCTTCTCCCCATCAGTTCGGAATGGCACTTCAAGCCTCCCTTCAGTGCATTGGGTTGCAGATGCGTTCCGATACTGAGTACAAAATCAACGCTGACCGGTCGACCGCTATCAGGTTTAGCGAGGGGTTCGATGAAGGCTTGTATTATGCCATGGATAGGGGGGGCGCAATTTGTGATGAGGCCTGGAGTAAATTCGGCTGTGATGGTGATGAAGTTCCAAACCTTCTTCAGCATTCACCTATAATGAGTCCAAATAGAGAGATTTGCATTTATCGCGCACTCTGACAGTGAAACCTGGCATTTTCAATGCCGACTGTATAGCCGATGTTTGTGAGGTTTCTTATGAAAGTTCAGATTAAACGTATTTATGATAAGGCCAGTCCAGACGATGGTTACCGTGTGCTAGTGGACGGTATTTGGCCCAGGGGAGTCGCTAAGCGTGACGCTAAAATTGATGAGTGGCGGAAAGAGCTCGCTCCTTCTAGATCACTGCGGCAATGGTACGGGCATGATCAGGAGAGATGGAGTGAATTTCGAAAGGCGTATGAACGTGAGCTCGCCCACGCTGACCCAGAGGCCGTAAAAACCCTTCGACAGATCACCAAGAAGCAAACACTGACGTTGCTATTTGCAGCACGAAGTACTGACTATAACAATGCGGTAATACTCAAGGCGTATTTGGAGAGGACATGAACGACGACGCTGCTTTGATGATCGCAGTGCGGGTGAAGGAAGCTTGTATACAGGCCGCGAAGGCTGGTTACGAAGACGCTGCTATTTTGGGTTTATGCCATGAGGGTGCCGTTGAAGCGTCCGTGAGCGCCATTCAGACAATAGACGTCGATGCGATACTGAGAGAATTGGCGGCAAAAGATTACTGATAGCTGAACCGTTTGGCGATATCGGTGGACTTGCACCGCCATTGCTATTCTCGCTTTCTGGTGTCCCCGACGGTGATGGCGTCGGGGGATGTCGGGAAACACGACGCCGGTGGCACTTGTATCGTCGACCATTCGATAGCGATAGGAAAAAGCATGGTTCGATCTCCCTGGGTCTTAGGCCACCGATGATCAATCCTCCGAAAGCTGCTCCACCGTGACGCCCAGCGCCGTGGCTATTTTTTCCAGTGTCGCCTGCCGCGGCTTTCGGGCGGTTTCCTGCTGGGCATAGGCTGACTGGGAAATTCCGATGCGCTTGGCGACTTGTGCTTGCGTCAGCCCCAGGTGTCGCCGCCAGGCCGCCACCATGGTGATGTCCTCGTTCACGACCATACCGACGACTTCATTGGGGATCAGGTCGGGTTCGGTGTGGCTGGCCAAGTAGTCTTGATACGGGATAACCACGTAGGCCGGGGCGCCATCCGGCCCATTGATGATTTGGACATTCTCAGTATGTGCGTTCATCGCGTTTTCTCACCTCCTGGATCTGTACGATTCGAATGCCACCGTCCCAATCGAACAGCACGCGGTAGTTGCCAACCCGCAGGCGGTAGCCGTACTGGTGTTTTTTTAGGGCTTTGACGTTGTGCACGTCCGGCATTTCGGCGAGAGACTGAACCGCTTCGTAGAGGGTGGCCTGTTGCTTCGGCGGCAGCTTCCGCAGTTGCTTGAAGGCCTTGGTCTTCCACTGGATGGTGTTCATCTTTCCCCCGCGTCCGATGAACCCATGGTATGTCGTTTTATAAGTTTTTGCAAAGATACACTTATATTTTTGTGGGAACGCTTATTGCGCTGGTTTCGCGCCACGTGTCTCGAACTGCAGGCTATTGGTGTAGCCGGCATCGCCAATGTCGTGCCTGACCTCTACCAGCAGCCACTCGGTTTCCTCGATTTCACGTTTCCAGCCGACGCATCGCGCCGGCGTCTCGGGGTAGATGTTCGCACGCCCCTCGGCAAGCGTCAGGCCGAATTCAGCGACACCGCGCTGCAGGCGTTGCCATTCGGCCCTGGCAGCGGCGAGGGCGTCTTCCTCGCTCGCATGGATGGACCGCAGGCGCTTGGGGTTGTCGTCGGTACCCGCGAGGACGTCGCGGCGCGCGGCGCCGTCGGTATCGTGCCAGGCGGCCACCACGCCCGAGTAGCTGTCGCGGTCGGTCACGCTGTAGCGGTGCTGGTCGCCGTCCTGGCGCCGGATGATGATCGGCGGGATCTCAAGCCCGTTGGCGGTGGTGGCTTGGCCGGCCGGGATGAACAGCAGGTTGCCGGCCTTCACGGTTGCCACGGCGTCATAGCGCTCGGCCAGGCGGGTGAGGAAGTTGATATCGCTTTCTTCTGTCTGGTCGATGTGGGCAACGCCGACGATGCGCAGCGCCTGGCCGATGCTGGGGTTCAGGTCGTGGCGCTTGGCGATAGTGGTGACGATGTCGCCGATGGTTGTGCGGTGCCAGCTCTGCGTGCGCTTCACCGGGAACTGGCCGCGCAGATTGGCGCTACTGGCACGGATCGAGAGCGTATCCGGTGAGCCGGAATGCTCGATCTCGTCGACGATGAAGGTGCCGCGCTGGGTCAGAGGCTCGCCGCTCCAGCCGATGGCGACGTGGATCTCGACGCCGCGGCGGGGCAGGGCGAGCTGACCGTCATCGTCGGTCAGCACGATATCCAGTTGATCGGCCTCGAGGCCGCGGCGATCCGTCAGCGTGAGACGCTGCAGGCGGCCGCGAACGCGTGGGGTGATCTGCTGGCCGTTGATCGCCAGGCGGTAATCCGGCGAGCGTGCCGGTTTGCCAAAGCTGCTCATGCCAGTGCCTGCGTGACGGCGCGCAGTGCGGTTTCGCTGATGGTGCCGAGCAGCTCGCGGCGGTCGTCGTCGATGCGGGAGAGCGAGAGCGAAAACGTGATGTGCTGCGCGGCACCGTCACGAAAGTACCGATCGGTGCCTTCGTCCATTGAGTCGATGGTGTAGAGCCCATACATGCGGCCGGTGCCCTCGATCAGCGGCCACGCGGCGCCCTGGTCGCCCATCGCCCGCAGCTGGTCGAGATTCGACTGGCCACCGGTGAACTCGGGGTAGAGTTCGCCGGTCAGCGTGATGGTATCGCTACCCGGGCCGAGGAACTGGACCGCCGGGCGCTTACCGATTCGCGAGAGGCTGGACTGGCGCCATTGGGTCTGGCGCTGCAGCGACTGATAGGCCGCGGTGGGGAGCGAGAACACGAACATGCCGTAGACCATCATCATCGGCTGGATCCTCAGTCGTTGTCGTAGAGATTGCGGCGGGTGCGGGCCGCGGCGTCACGTTCGGCAGCGGCCAGGGCCCGCTGCACCTCGGCGGCGACGTAGCGGGCCAGCGCCTGCTCGTCCATGCCTGGCGCGGGGTGCACGTTGATGTCGCCGATGGTGATCTGAACGCCACCGCTCGCCGGCGCGGCGATGGGCGGGCGAGTATCCAGCGCCACGCCTTGCCCGGCGTTGAGCCCGGGCATGGCGGCCACTGGCAGCGACGCGGCGCCGATGGCGATACCCGCGCCGGCCTGGGTCATACGCTTGGCGATGTCCGCGACGCGGCGCACTGGCTCTTTCCGCTTCTGGTCCAGCCCCTGGTTGAACCCTTCCACGGTGTAGCCGCCGATCTCCCGGAACACTCGCGAGGGTGAGTTGATCCGGAGCAGCTCGCGGGCTTTCTTGATCGCGCCGTCGGCCATGTCACCGGCTCGGTCGGCGACAGTGGACGCGCCGCTCTTGATCCCTTCGCCGAGGCCGGCCGCAACGTCTTTGCCTGCGCTCCACATGCGCGAGGGGAGCGACTTGAGGTAGGCGATCGCTTCGTCCCACTTCTGCTCGAGTTGGCCCATCAGATCCCAGTCGCTAACGAGATCGACGACATAATCGATGGCTTTGCCTGGGGCGTCCTTGAACCAGTCCCAGAGGCTGGTGATGCCTTCCCACGCCGCGCCTAGGCCATTGACGATGGCGTCGCCCAGCGTGGCGATACTGTCCGGCACTTCGACGCCCAGCTTGCGCAGGATGGCCATCACGCCCTTGTAGACGAGACCGAGCGGGTTCCAGTTGAGCAGCAAGTGCATGACGCTGCCGACACCGTCATCGAACGCGGCCTTCACGTCGCGCCAGCGGTCCTTGAAGAACGCGGCAATGCTGTCCCAATTGCGATAGATCAGGTACGCGGCACCAGCGATGGCCGTGACAGCGAGACCAATGGGGTTGAGCAGGAACGCCCGGCCGACCACGGCGACGATCCGGCCGAGCCATTTCAGCGAGCCGCCTAGCGCCTTGAGGCCACCCTTGGCGAGTTTGCCCAGCAGCGAATCAGCACCCTTGGCGCGTAGACCGACCATCTCTAGCAGCCACCGTGTGGCGGCAAACGGACCAAGCAGCGAGGCGAGCGCCAACGTCAGCGCGCCGGAGACGGCAACCACGGCGGCGATGGCAGCGGTGATTTTGATCAGCCACGATACCAGCTCGGGATTGGCTTTGATCCACGTCACCACGGCGTCACTGACGGCGATGATGTCGTCGCGGACATCACGCAGCACGCGCATTAACTCGCCGGATAGCGCGCGTTGGACGCGCTTCAGCGCCGACATGGCGTTATCGCCGATCGTCTTCGCCATCTCGTCGACCGTGCCGGTGACATCCCCGAGCCCCTCGCCGGCGCCGGTCAGCCCTTTGAGGAACTTGGGGATCTGGTCGACCGACAGATCTTCGATGGGCGTGCCGAATAGGGCGATGGCGGTGTTGGCGCGTTTGGCCGGATCCTCGATTGCGAGAATCGCTTTGGCGGTTTGCTGCAGGGCTTCTCGCGCGGCCGGCCCGCCACTGGCGATGGCATCGGACATCGCCTGGGCGTTCAGGCCTACCGATTCATAGGCCGAGACGCTGGCCTTACTCATGTCGGAACCACGGATCGTGAATTCCTTGAGGGCGTCACCAGTCTTGTCGAGGGCGAACTTGCCCTGGCCGGCCGCATCGACGAGCAGGCCCATTGCCTGTTGACCATCGAAGCCGAGCGCGCGGAAGTTGGTGCTGTACTCGTGCAGGATCTCGGGCAGCTCGTCGCGCATCTCGACGGAGACGCGCTGGAAGCCGGCGCCGAGCAGATCCATGGCGGCGTTGGCATCCTTGGCCAGGCCGTTCTTGACCATGAGCTGAGCTGTCTGGACCGATTCGGCGACATCGGTACCGAAGACGTCGGAGAGCGTCAGCGCGCGTTTGGTGAGATCGGCCAGGCTTTCCTGGCTGATATCATCCAGCGAGCCGAAGGCGGCACCTACTGCCGCGACTGCGTCGGTGACCTGCTGCATGTCTGCACCACGGCCGGTCCCGTAGACGTCGGCGATGACGTCCTGATAGGCCACGCCCTGGCTGCTGTCCTCGCCAAACTGCGATGCCAGCCGGGCGCCGGACATCTCGGCGGAAAACGCCTGGTTGGTTAGCGCGAAGACGCCGCCACCACCGGCGGCGACGCCGGTCATCCCAGCGCCGGTCATGTTGTTGGCGCGGCCGATGGTGCGGTGGTACTTCTTGGCGGCGTCCGCGGCCGCTTTCTGCCGTCGCGCGACTTCGCGCAACCCGTGCTGCTGTTTCTCGATCTGTTCGTTGGTGCTGCGAATTCGGCGCTGTAGCTCACGCTGCTGGTCGGCGTAGCTGCGGGTCACACCCTCGACGCGGGTCATGCTCGAGCGAAGGTCACGCAGCTTGCGCTGCTCGTCCTCGTAGCGCTCGGAGAGCTTGCGTGCTTGCTGGATTGCAGCCGTTCGTTCACGGCCGAGCGCGGCGGTATCCGCGCCGGCTTCGTTCATGCGGCGTGACAGGTCGCGGATCTCGTCCTGTTGCTGCTGCAGCGCGCGGGCGCTTTCGCGAGATTGCTCCTTGAGCTGCCGGAAGCCGCGCAGATCCTTCTGCGCGCGTTCCAACGTCTTGAGCTGCTCGCGGCTGGCCTTCAGGGCTTCGGCGGTCTCGCCGCTGCCTTCGCGAATCCTCTTGAGCGGGCCGGTCGCCTTGTCGACGGCGCGGAGAAGGACGTCGAGCTTGAGGTTTCCGGCCATCGTGGCGTCCTATCGGTTCGGGGCTTTCTTGGGGGGCTCGTGGCGGAGGCGGGCGCGCTCTCGCCACTCTGTCAATTCCTCGAGCGACATGGTGTCCATGTCGCCCGGGGTCCAGTGGAACACCATTGCGAGATCGGCCATGGCGTCCTCGACGTGATTGGGTAGCGTCAGTCGCTCGTTTCGCGGAACTTCCGAGGCAGCAAAAAACCGGTGACGGCACCGCCCAACTGGAAGAGGTCAGCGGGATCGATGTCGCGCAGTTCGGCTTCGGAAAGCGACGGCTCGGTGATGCGCGGCAGCACCTTGGTCAGTGCCGTCACTTCCATTTGCAGCACCTCGGTCAGCGAGACACCACGCAGTGCACCGGACTTCGGCTTGCGCACGGTGATCTCGCTGACACTCTTGCTGCCGCGCTTGATCGGGTAATCCAGCGTGATGACGGTTTCGCTGTCGGACTTTGCCGAGTCGACGGCGGTGGCTTCAGTGCTTTCGGCGGCTGCGGTTTGTTCGGTCATGGTCTTCTCTCTACTGGCGATGTCGTACCACCCCGGCGGGGGTGGCGGTATTCGATCCGGATGGACGTAGTGCATGGATTACAGGCCGAGCGCCTTTCGTCGCTTCTCGAGGAGATCCTGGCCGCGCACCTTGAAGAGGTAGCCGGGCACGTCGCGCTCGATGATGTCTTCCCCGTCGACGGTCAGCTTGTAATAACTGATGGTCGTGGTGATCGACATGGTGTTGTTGTCGCCCTTGCTGCCTTCGCCCATGCCGATGGTCTTGTGACGGCCGCGCACGACGACTTCGACGGGGATGACCTGGCCGGTCTCGTCGCTTTCGTAGCTGCCGTTCATGCGCAGCATGGCGGCGTCGTGAACCGGGGAGCCGAACGAATCGAAAAGGCCATCGACGATCAGGCCACCGGCGGTCCATTCCATCGTCATGAGCTGCATGCCCTGATCGACTTCGATGGGGCCATCCATGCCGCCGCCTTCGTACTCGACCATGCGACGGGCGAGCTCCGGCAACGTCAGCGAGGGAATCTTGCCCTGCCAGTTGTTGCCATCGCCGAACAGGTTGAAGTCCTTGAGGATGTTGGGGAGTGACATAGTCGCGGGCTCCTATCAGGCGGCGACGCGCGCGGCGAAGTCGACCAGGTACTGGTCGCTGATTCGCTGCTGCAGCATGAGGTTTTCGAGCGGCGGGACCGGGGTGTAGTCGTAGTCGATGTACAACTTGCCGCTCTTGAGGACGTCGGTGGTGTTGATCTCGCTGTCGAACCAGGCGCTGCCGCCGAGCAGATAGCCTTGGCGGGTCAGCTCCCGCATCTTGGCGTTGATGCCTTCGATGATGTCGCGTGCCAGCGTCGGGTGCATGGGCTTGTCGATCGCCCAGAGGTGCGCCTCGGCCATCGTGTCCGCGAGTACCTGCGCGGTGCGGGTGTAGTTCTCGAACGCGAACAGCGGATCATCCGAGCAGGTGCGCGAGCCCCAGAAACGAAAGCCATCGCGGTTGACCAACGTAGTGACGTCGGCGGCGTTCAGCACGCCGGCATCGGTCGCCGGATCCTGCAGATCCCAGTAGATGTCATGCGACAGGCCGGTGACGCCGTTGACGGCGACGTTGCTCAATGTCTTGTGCCAGCCGGTCTGCTCATCGATCTTCGCGCGTAGGCCCATCGCCCGGGCGACTGCAGAGAGATTGCGAGTCTGCGCGGCGTCGACGTCGAAGCCGGTGAAGTCCGGCCAGATCACCATCGCTTCGCGAGCGCCGTAGGTCTGGCGGTACATCGTCGCTTCTTCGACCGAGGTGCAGCCGAAGGCGGAGAGGTAGGCGAAGGCGCGCAGCTTCTGGGCGACGCTGATCAGGGCGGCGCCGACGTCCTCGTCGTCGAGTTCCGGCACGCCGAGGATGCGCGGCTTGATGCCGAACTTCGCCTGCGCTGTCAGCAGCGCCTGGATGCCGGTCTTCTGGCCGGTGTCCTCGATGTTGCCGATGATGTTGGCCTTGGTCTCGTCGGCAGTCTCGCCCTCGGCAACGCGAACGATGACGGAGACCGGCTTGGCCTGATCGACGATGGCATCCAGCGAGCGGGCGAGGGTGCCGGTATCACCGGCCTTGCCCATTGCGGTATAGGCGTCGGTGACGAGCACCGCGGTGTTGAGCGGAAATTGATTGGGATCGGCGTCGTCGGCCGTGGCAACCATGCCGATCACCGCCGTGGAAACGGTGTGGATCGGGCGGGTGCCTTCGTTGATCTCGACGACGCGAACGCCGTGATGGTAATCGGTCGCCATGGGCGAGCTCCTGCGCAGGTGGTGGTTCGGTGCATGCGTGCGGCCATGCTTGCGCGGAGGGTGGCGGAGCTCTAGCGGCGGGCGTTGTAGATCGGTGATCTACAACGCCCGGACGAGCGGGCATGAAAAAGCCCGCGCGTGGCGGGCTTCGATGTGGTTCTTGCGACGTTAGATTGGCAGTGGCGATAGCTGTAGTGCGATGAGCAACGCCAGGCACAGGAACAGTGGGGCGAGCCAGTCGAGCAGCGAGTCGCGGGACCATCCGCGCACGACGCCCTCCCACCACTTCACCGGCAGGTTACGGCCCCAGCGCCAGCCGCGTTGGGTACCGAGCTTGTACTCGTGTTGCGTGGCCTCGCGAGCGACGAACCAGGTCACCGGGATCACGAACGCGATCAGCGCGGCGCCGGGGATGTCGAATAGGGCGAGGATCGCCCAGACGATGAGCATCATCAGCGCGGCGATGATGGCGTGTTCCCAGTGGGTACGGTTCATGCGGTTTCCTCGGTGGTGGTGTCTGTGTCCCAAGTGATCGCCTCGAGCGCTTCTCGGTCCCCCGCGGCTTCGGCGGCAGTGACTGCGTCCTTGAGCTGCCAGCTTTGCGCCAGCAAGGCTTGCTTGAACGACTTGGCGGCGTCGGTCAGCGCGATCATCTGTTCGGGCGTGAGGGCGTAGACCGTGTTCGACTTGGCGCGCAGCGACATGACGGCACCGGTCTCGCCGGCGGCGCGCAGATCCCGCGCTTCAATGGCCAGGCCCAAAAGGTTGGCTTCGTCCTGGTCGGGCCGAGTCTGCACGATGTCCTCGGCGCCGCCGGGCAGGGTATAGGTCATGCCGGCGTTTAGAGCGGCAGCCAAGCCGCGCTCGATTGCGGCCCGTTTTCCCGACGCCAGCTCAGCGACGGTTACCACTCTATCTGTCAATACCGGCTCGCCGGCGTCGTTGATAACGATGATTTCACCACGTGCCAGGCCCTCGATCAGCGACCAGTGAAGTTCGTCACTGATCGCGATAGCGTCATCTGGCTTGTTGTGGTCTTCGAAAAAGCCATGTTCATGTAGTGAGAAATAAACGCTCATCGGCCAACGGCCCTCCAAAAGAACCCAGGAACAGAGGAATCACTCGACTCACTCTGACGCGATGCATAGGCAGTGAATCCGGTCCGAGATGGTGAATCGTTGACGCCGAGAATGACGTCGACATTGGGATTGACCACGGGAGTGATCGACACGTTGTAGCATTCCGAGTCGAACGAATACGGGAACGTCACATTGGTGGGACTACTCTCGCTTGTGTTGGTCGTGACGTAACCCCACATTTCGGTGTCTCCATTGGGCAGCTTGCGGCGTCCGCTGGATTTACCGCCTTGTGTCGTTACATTGCCGTGGTGCCAGACGTCGTTCCCTCGATACCGAAAGACATTGGAGTCAAGGGTAATCAACTCGGTTTTATCGCTACGTCCGGCAGCGGTGCCGTTCGTGTCGCTGGCACTCACAGCGACGCGGAATGTCTGCTGATCGAAGTAGATGACTCCACCACCGCCATTCGTTGAGCGATCGACAAAACCCACTCCAGGCGCGAACGCGGAAAGTATCACTCCATAGTTCTTATCGTTCGCGGCATTCCCGTTATCTACGACTTCCAGCGCCGCATTGATAGTCTGGCTCTGGCCAGGCTTTAGTTGGACGAGATCTGATGCATGCTTTCCATCGACAGTGTCGGCATCCATGCCAGTTCCGTGACCTTGATTGCCAGGATGCCAGACTTTTTTCCCGTTGATCTCAACGTACCCTTTTCCAATCACTACGTATGCGCGATCGTTTTCGGGGTCTTGATCCATAAATATGGACAATGTGTCACTGGAATCTTCCCAGACTATCCCGTCCCAATTGCTCGCCGATGTGGAACCCAACGGTATTCGAGCATTACCGATATCACTGCGTAGAAACTGCGACGCATGAAGACCGTCCACCTGGTCCGCATCGAGACCAGACCCAGGGCCATCGTTGTCTTCATTCCATGCCGTCGCCCAATCCGACCACGAACCTGATCCGTAGCCGCGATTGCGCACCGCGCCAGATGACTGTTCGATCAGCAGCATCGATCCGGTGCTGAGGTTGTAGCGCGTCCACAGGACGACCGCTGCGCCACCCGGGCGATTGAAATTGGAGGTTATCCGGTACAGCCCCGAGCGCACCGCCGTCGGGTCGGCGTTGAGATCATCCAGCGGCCAGTCCGGACACAACAAAGACCCTAACCCGAAGTTCTGGATCAACTGGTAGCCACGCCTCGGCGACAGGTATGTCGAGCCTGAATCACCAGCGGTCGACTCTTCGGCCGTGGCTTCACGCAGGTTCTGATCTGTGAGCTGCTTCTGCCAGGGTCGCGAGCTCGAGCCTGTATTGCAGCGGTAGAAGGACTCGCCACGCGATGTGTCGAAGTAGAGCTGGGCGATGCCATTGTTGTAGGTCCGCGCCAGTTGCATCAGCACGCCGGTGTGGGCCGAGTTTCCGTAGGGACCGTTCTTCCAGTCGCCGGACACCGTACCAACGATGTCCTGGTTGACCCATTTGTCGAAGTCATTGTCGAACAGCGCTCCGATCTCCGGGGCCGTGGCGCCCCAGCCCAGGGATTGCACGTGCGCGGCGATGGAGCTCGGGCTGGCCCAAACGTCAGTCGCGGTGCCCGCGACTGCCTGGGAGTTAGTCGCGGCCCGGTGATTGTCCTCGTCGAGGCTCATGACCCACGCCGACCACTCGGTATCGAAGCGGTAGCTGCGGGTGTAGATCGTGCGCCCAGAGTACGGCATGAAAATGGCCGTGCCGTACTGGCTGCTGTTGTAGCGCGTCCAGATGATGCAGCCCGACCCCTGGGGGGTGCCGTCGGTCGTAGACGTCAGTCGGTAGAGCCCAGACGGCACGCTCAGCGGGTTGTCGTTGAAGCTGGCCAGCGGCCAGTTCGGCAGTGCCTGCACGCCCAGGCCATACTGCTGGAATGCGGCGACAACGCCAGCGGCATCGGGAAACACGTTCGCCGCGCCTGCCTTGGCTTCGGTCTCGGTTGCCTGTTCGACGAGCCCCGTGCGCGAAGTCGTGGCAGTGCGGGAGTTGAGCGCCGCCGGGGTTACAGCTCGGCTGTTGTCTTCGCCGGCCTGAGTCTCGCCATAGGTCGCCAACTCGACCATGCCTTGGGCCGACGTCGTGGCGCCGGGGTGGTCACGGCTCGCGGCGTGATCCGCGAGTTGCTTCACCGTCGCATACGCCTTGAGCACCTTGTCGAGCATCGCTTTCAGCGTGCGCGGGACGACGGCGCGACGGCGGTCGGTACCGGCGTCCACCTCTTCCTGGGTGGCGATCTCGATCACGCCCAGGACCGTCTCGGTCGCCGGCGGATTGAGGAATGCGGCGTCCCCAAACGTGAGCGACGAAACATCGATGTCGGCTAACTCGATATCCGTGGCGAGTAGCAGCGTGGCCGGTGCGGCTTTCTCGATGATCCAGTCGTCGGGCTGGCTGTAGTAAGCGAACAGCACGCCGTTATCGAGAAAGAGGCCGATCTCGCCGACGCTGTATGTGTCGCTGGTCTCGTCCTGCAGCGTGACGTGAATGATGTCCGGCGCGACGGTTTCGCCGCCGATTGTATTGATGCGTTTGATCGGGTCTACGAGGTCGGTGCGGCTGCGGTCGCTGGCCGTGTATTGACCACGGCCGAGGCCAATCTCGGCAATCTTGCGTGCGCCGGTACCGGTGTTGTCTTCGTTGGTCAACGCCGCGCGGCCGGCGTCGGTGACGATGAATCGAATCGCCATGGGCTCTCCGTCAGTCTGCTGTGGCCGTCAGGCGGCGGTAGATGTAGGGGCGGGCGACGGCGACGATGCCGACGCCGGCGGTGGCATTCAGCCCGGCGGTGAACGTGAAGTGGCTGCGGACCGGCTTCGTCCGGCTGATCTCGTCGACGATGTCTTGCTGGTATTCGGCTGTGTTGGGGACGTCGGCACCGAGCGAGAGGGTGACGTCGAAGGTGTGCGGAGTGCCGGGCGTGGCGCGCTGCCACCATTCACGGATCGCCAGGCTGGATCCAAACGAGCGAACGACATCGCGAACGGATTTCGCGGTGCCCTTGCGCCGCTGGATCTCGATGACGTCTCTGATGCGCTGACGCTTGATGCGCTCCGGCCAGTACGGTTGCCACGAGTCGAGCGACAGGGCCCAGGCCAGCCAGGGCAGCAGATCGGCGGGGCAGGTATCCGGGTTCCAGAGCGAGCGCAGCGGCACGGGCAAGTCGCTGGCCGTGGCGGTGGTGGCCTCTAGCGCCCGCTCGGCGTCGGTGGCGTTGGGCGGCAGCAGGCTGACGACGCGGCCTCGGGCGTCTGAATCATTCATCGAGGCCCCCGTCGGTCAGATCGATGCCGGTGCAGTAGGTCGCCTGGGTGCGGTCGACAACGATGCTCGCCGCCGGCGACGCGAGTTCGACGCGCTGGACGCCGGGCTGATGGAGCGCTGCGTAAAGACCGGACAGCGTGACGTCGAGGCCGAGGCGGTGTTGCTGCTCTGCGTACGTCGCGGCCTGTCCCTGGGCCTGGCTCATGACCACCTCGCGATCCGGCCCGGCGTAAAAGTAGAGCGTGGCGTCGATCCGGTACTCGATGATCTCGGCGGATTGCACAGTTACGTGGTCGGTGAGCGGCCGGACGTCCTCTGCGGATAGCGTGGCGTCGACGACATTCAGCAGTGACGCCGGCGCGTTGCCGTTGTCGTTCCGTGAGAGCACGGTGACGAGCACTTCTCCCGGCGCGGGGCTGGTGGCGCTGGCGTCCAGCACCGCGCCATCGGCCGACAGGGCATGGAATACGTAGGCGCCCTCTGGGCCGGCGGTCGAGAACCCTTCCAGCGAAAGCTGAATCCTGCGTCGGAAATCGGCATCGGTCTCGTAGGAGGCCGGTACCGGCGGCACGGCATCCGGGTCGCCAGCGTCTAGCATCTGGCGTTCGACGCCGTAGAGCGCGCCGAGCTGGTCGAGATCCGACCCGATGGCATAGGCGAGCATGACACCCTTGGCCGCTTCATTGATGCGCTGGCGCAGCAGCATTTCGCGGTACGCCGCGACCTGCAGGACTTTATAAGCGGGGTCGGATTCGACGGTGACGTCAAAGCTCGGATCCCGCGCGCGCAGGTCGGCGAGCATCGCCTCGAAGATCGTCTCGAACTCGATGGATTCGACGACATCAGGCGCCGGTAGGCGCGAGAGGTCGACCGCAGTAAAACCGCCACTCATGAGGCGCGCTCCGTCAGGGGAATACTTAGTGCGATGACGTCGTCGTCGTTGGTGACGCCGTCGATCTCGAGGGTTACGCGCCCCGGCTCGGTGGTGCTGACGCTCTTTCGAATCGCGGTGACGCGGACGCGCGGCTCCCAGCGCAGAATCGCAATCACCGAGGCGCTGTAGGCTTGCAGTAGCGTGGCGTCATTCAGTGGCTGGTCGATCATGCTGGGTAGGAGCGAGCCGTAGTCACGGCGCATGACGCGCGAGCCGATGGGCGTCGTCAGGATGTCCGCGATGGACTGACGGATGTGATCGATGCCAGTCAGCGCGGTACCGTTGCCGCGACTCATGCCGCCCATCAGCTGACACCCTCGGTTTTATCGCCGCCGCGCTGTACACCGTCATGCGTGTGACTGGAGCTGATGTCCTTGCCGTTGCTTGTCACTGCGCCCTTGAAGTGAACCGCGCCAGACATGGTCGCTGTCTTGCCGCTCGGCTGGCTGAGGTTTCCGTTCAACGTAACGTTGCCGTTGATAACGACGTTGGCGTTGATTGTCGCGCCGCCGGCCGCGGTCGCGGTGAGCGCCGAGGCAGTGGTGACGGTGACGTCGGCCTGGGCGTAGATCGATGCGGACCCGGGCAGCGTGGCGGCGAGATGGCTCGCTCCGTGGTCGTACTCGATCACGGCGCCATCTGGAAATACTCGGCGCCAGAGAGTGGGGGCGTTGGTCGGTGCTGGGTGGGCGGTGCTGAATAGGCCAGTGAGTGCCACGCCTGAGGCGGGATCCCCTCCGGGCGAAAACAGAATGACCTGTTCGCCGATTGTCGGCGGATCCCAGTCGAGAGTGGTGCCGGCGCGCAGGGTTAGCCACTGCAGCCAGGTGGTCAGCATGTCGCCGGATTTGACGCGCACCCGCGCAGCCTGGTGATCCACCTCGGCGATGGTGCCGAGGCGGACCAGGTTGTGAATCAGGCGGAGTAGTTCGGCGGCGTTGTTCATGCCGCGATGGTTGCGCGGCGTTCGGATTGGCGGAAGCGGGGGCCGTTGTAGATCGCGAATCTACAACGGCCTAGCCATCCATATCGGATCCGAGGTGTCGCACCAGCATGTCGTGAATCATCTCGATATCGTCCGGCGTGGCGCCGAGTAGCTCGCGCTCGGGGTAGTCGTAGCGGACGTACGGATTGACCGGGGCGGTCTTGCCTTTCTGATGAATGCGAGCGATATGGGCGATGCGGCCTTCGTAGCCGACCGACGCGCCGTCGGCCGTGGCGTTCATCTTCAAGTATCGCGCGGTGGCCAGCTTCTGGAACATGCGGTTATCCGGGCTGCGCTTGCCGCGAGCACCGGGACGGGCGACGGGGGTGAGATCTCTCTCGATGACACGCACGATGCGGCGTTTCAGGAAGGTTCGCAGGTCGCCGCCCTTGCGCTCGTCATAGCCGAAGTAGGTCTGCGGCGTCTGGATCCAGTTCACAATCTCGCGCTCTTCCGGCTCATGACCTGGCTTCTCGTAGATGAAGCGCAGGCGCTTACGCGCGCGGCGTGTCTGTTTCTTGCCGACGCGAGCTTGGTACGCGGAGCCATCGGGATTCTTCTGCTGCCGGATCCGTTGCTGCTGGCTTTTGCGCAGCGCGATGCCGATCTGGCGCGAGAGGGTTTTCCGCGCGGATGGCTCGAGCTTCTCGATCAGCGGCTGGACCCACTCTTCGAGAATCTCGAGATCGTCAGTGGTCACGGGGATTGCCACTCGGCGGCGAGGGTGTAATCGGCGTTCGGGTCACTTCGAACGAGCAGCTGCCAATGCTCGGCGGGGCAGGCATCGAGTGGGTACTTCGGCATACGGTGTTCGCTGCGGATCTGCCTGGTAGCGCAGTCGACCAGGGCGACGACGCGCTCAGTCAATTCGACGCTGAAGATGACATCCACCTCGGTATGGTTGTGGATCTCGGCCGAGAACCGCAGTGCCTGGGCCGGGTCGACGTCGGGCTGATAGCGCCCGAGCCATTGCAGAATCGGCAACACGATCGGATCTAGGTCGCCGTCGGTGCCGATGATGATGATCTCAGCCGTCACGCGATACTCGTGGGACAGATTCAGCCCGCGGCTGAAGGCGATATTGCCCTCCGGCACGTAGGTACGCAGGCGATCTGGGTCGGCGGCCAGCCCCGGCACGCTGTCGAGAAGATGCTGGCGCAGGCTAGTCAGTTTTTGCATCGAGAGCGTCCACCAGGCCGTTATGACGCGTGGCGCAGTCGTGGTACTGCCACGCCCAGGCGTTCATCGTGAGTGTGATTTCCCCGCCGGTGCCGTCATTCAGCGGCGGCAGTGTCGTTGGGCATTTGCGTGTGAGGTTCTGTTGAATTGGGCGATCGGCCGGCGGCGGCGTCGTTGAGCAAGCGCACAGCGTTATCGCCAAGGCACACGTTGCGGTAAATCGGCTGCTGAATTTCACGGATGATCCCTCTATCGATAACGCGTTCGTTCGCGTCGAGCTCGGCAAGTCGATCCTCGACCACGCCGGCGATATCGGCTTCGCGCGCCATGGCGGCATCGGCCACCAGTCGCGCGGCGCGCTCTTCGGTCAGGCGCTGAGCGTCTTCGAACCAACCACGCGCCAGCCAGCCGGCACTCGCGGTGATAGCCAATGCGACGATGCCGATCAGGATGCGCAACTTCATTCCAGCCCCGCGAGGCAGAGCTCGCGCTCGGCTGCTCGACGTTTGACGAGTCCGGCGAACTTCTTGCCCTGGGCGTAGACCCATCGAGAGAGCTGATCACAAGCTGCCCGAGGCTGGCCGGCATTGAGCAACTCGAGCAGGGTCGAGTCGCGAAACTTGCCCTGGCCGGCGTTGAAAATGAACGACGCCAGTGCGGCGCGACGGGTCGGCGGCATGGTTGCGTTGATCTCCGGGGCGACATACCGATCGATGGCGTCGAACGCCGTCCCGAGGTCGCCGGCGAGCAGCGCCTCGCACTCCTCGGGCGTTTTCGTCTGGTGGAGCTTCACACTCGGCCCGGTGTGGCCCGTGCAGATGGTCGGGATGCCGACGGGATCCGGGTAGCTCTCCAGCTCGGTGCCTTCGTAATGCTTGACCACGCTAACCGAGAGGGACAGCGCGAGTGTTGCGCCGCCTGCCGCGCCGCCGAGCCAACGAGTCCAGTTCTTCATGACTTCTCCCTATCCAGCCAGCCGCGCAGCTTCTCGATGTACTTGGGCACGATCAGCCCGATCTGCAGGGCGAGATACGCGAGCGTGAGCACCGTGATCCAGTCGCTGGGTGTCATGCCCCCGGCGTGCAGGAGTGTGACGATCGCGGGCGGCGTCGACTTGATGGCTTCTGTCGTGATGTTCAATTGCTGGGCCATGGCCGTTCCTGCGTGAGCTATCAGAAGGGTGATCAGCACGACTATCGGGTCGGGCTGTTTGCGTGGTTGGCGTAGTTGCGCGTTCATGGCATCAGTCCCAGAGCTGAACAACGGTCGATTTCTGAGGCTGCTGGACGACGTCCGGCAACGTGATCGCGGTGCCCTGGGGCAGCATCGGCCCCAGGTCGGCCAGGCCCGGATTCTGCTCGAGCAACTGCTCGGTTATGCCCGCTGTGCGGCCGTATACGCGCTGGCAGATTGCGTCGACGGTGTCGTACTGGTGGGCGTAGATGACGCGGGCCATCAGATCAGCTCAACCGTGGTGTGTGGCTCGCCGATGATCTCGGAAACCGCCCAGCGGGCATCGCGCCGGTAATCCTCCGCCGCTTCGTCTTTGATCTCGCCGCGCTCGTCGCCGTCGCGCGTTGCGCTGTAGTCCCGGTAGCTTTCGAGTATTCGGGCATGCGCTTCCGAGAACACCGCCTGGCGGTAAAGCTCGGTCGTGTGACCGGGTGTCTGCCACGGCTCGAGCGGTACCGCGTCGGCGGCAAGGATGCCCGCTTCATGTTGCTGGGCTTGAAAGTCAGCGAGCTGCCGGTTGATATCGCGCATAGCAATGCCGAGCGCCTGTTCGACGCGCCCGGGCGTGATGGTCGTATCGATGCGGTGCCGCTCGCGAAACGTGCCGGGCTCGATGTCGGGCCAGAATCCGTTATTCGTGATCGGTGGCGCTGGGGTCGGCTGGGTGTTGCTGCCGCCGTGGGCAACTAGAGACATGGCGCGTTCCGTTCAAAAAAGGGGAGGTGGATCGGGGATCGACGATATGGGGCGCATGGCCTGGATCTCCCCCCGATGCCTCCCGGCCGTCGGCGTGCGACTCGGTTGCAGCGTCAGCCGCTGGGCTGATCGCTGGCGTTCTTCTTGATTTGGCGTTCGAGGTTCTCGATGTCTCGCTTCACGCCCACCCGGTCGTTCAGCTCCAGCGCTCGTTTCAGCTGCCCAACGGCGGCAACGGGGCAACCGGCGTCACGCAGGGCATAGCCATAAGCTTTGCGGAACTTGGCCGTGATCTGGTCGTGCATGTCGACGCCGTCGATCAGATCGTGGGCGCCGGACATGATCGCCGCGAGGTGCGTGCCGAGTTGCTGGCGTGTCTCGTCGTCGACGCTCTCGATCTGGTTCAAGACCTCTTCAGCCAGTTGCTCGGCGACGAGGCTGGCCGTGTCACGCTCGAACCGGTCGGGCGTGTCGAGATCGTGCTCGATGGCATAGCGGGCAATCGCCAGTGCGCCCTCGAGGTCGCCAACGTCGAGACGCCAGATCATGACTGTGGTGACCACTTCATCTCGGGCGCCGTTGCCGGCGTCGAGAACGCCCTCGATGTAGGCGTCGAACTGGGGCAGCAGCTCGCGCTTCATCGCGATCTTGGCTTCGGTGGACTTCACCTTTTTCAGCGATAGGCGGGCGTCGTAGAGCGTGGCCATCATCAGTTCGTACTGATCGCCGCTCTGCTGCTGGCCGGCTTCCGCGCCACCGGCCGACTGAGCGGCGGTGACGCGTTGGAAGTGCCGGCGGGCTGGGCTGGTCATGGCTTCCCCTTACGCATTGGTGGTGTCGATGTTCTCGATCACGCAGCCGAAGCCGTAGTCTTCGACGACGTACGCATCGTTCGAGCTCTCGTAGTTCTCGACACGCTTGCGCTCCGGCTTGTCGCGCAGGTAGCGGCGACGGCTGCCGGTCTGCCAGTAGAGCGACAGGTTGCTCAGCGCGGTGATGAAGATCGTCCCGTCCG
>NZ_CALFQK010000124.1:0-25223 GCF_937921195.1 uncultured Salinicola sp. | reverse complement strand
CTCACCCAGGGCCCGATCGCGCACCGTGTGGTGACCGTTGCCGGCACCAACGGCCAGGGCTCCACGGTGGCGATGCTGGAGCGGCTGGCCCGAGCCCACGGGTTGACGACGGCCAGTTACACCTCGCCTCATCTCCTGCGCTACAACGAACGGCTCTGCTTCGACGGTATCGCGGCAGGGGACGAACTGCTGGTCGACGGGTTCGAGCGCGTCGAGGCGGCGCGCCTGGCCGGCGACCCGGTTAGCCTGACCTACTTCGAAGCGGGCACCCTGGCGGCACTGGCGGCGATCGCCGACGCCCGCCCCCAACTGGCCATTCTCGAGGTGGGGCTGGGCGGCCGTCTGGATGCGGTCAACGTGATCGACAGCGACGTGGCGATCATCACCACCATCGCCCGGGATCACGCGGATTTTCTCGGCACCGATCTCGAGGGTATCGGCTTCGAGAAGGCCGGTATCCTGCGCGAGGGGCGGCCGGCGGTGTTCGGCAGCCGGCAGTTGCCGGCCAGCGTCTCACGTCGCGCCGAGTCGCTTGGCGTCGCCGCCTACTGGCTTGGCCGCGATTTCGATCACGCCGAAGCGGGCAATGGTGAATGGTCCTGGCAGGGGCGGCCGGAAGCGGAGGGTCGCTATCGTCTCGATAGCTTGCCCGACCCGGGGTTGCCGCTGGACAATGCCGCCGTCGCCCTGCAGGCCCTGAGCCTCTGCGGTGTGCCGCCACGAGAGGCCGAATCTCGCCTGGCGATGTCGACCGTGGCGTTGGCGGGCAGGCTGCAGTGGCTGGGGAACTGGTGCTTCGACGTGGCGCACAACCCGCATGCGGCCCGTTACGTGGGATCGCGGCTGGCCCGGCGTCTGCGACCGGCACGCCGTATCGGACTGCTCGGCGTGCTCAGGGACAAGGAAGCCGAGGCGCTGATCGAGGCGCTGGCGCCGGTGGTCGACGTGTGGCTGCCGGTGGGCTTGTCGGGCCCCCGTGGCCGCACGGGTGAGGAGCTTGCCACGGTCGTCGCCGCGCTGGGCGGGAAGACATTGTCGGCGGCATCGTCGCCGGCGGCGGCCGTCGACTGGCTGGCGCCACGTCTTGCGCCGGATGAAGAAGTGTTAGTATGCGGTTCGTTTCTGACCGTGGCCGGCGCGCTCGAGGCGCTCCAGCTCCGGATGAATGACGACGCGTAGTGAATTCGATCACAGCATGATCGAGCGGCTGTCGAAGCATGTCTAAGGAGGTCCAGGTCCTATGAAGTATGGATGGCGTGAACGTATCAGTGGCGCGGTCATTCTCGTCGCGCTGGGGGCCATTTTTCTGCCGATGCTGTTCGACGATCCCGAACCGCGCCAGCAGGAGCCGGGGCCGGTCATGGTGATCGAACAGCCGATCGAGGGGGGCGAGACACGTCAGCGCATCATCGAGTCACCGCAGCCGCCCAAGTCGGTCGCCACCAACGGTGGCACCAGCGCCGGCAGTGGCGGTACGGATGGCGCTCCCGTGCCGGAGCCGGATACGCGCAGCCAGCTGGGTGCCGGCGGCGACGACTCGTTTGGCCAGAACGGCGCTGCCGGCGGCGGATCGTCCGCCAATGACGGTGATGATCCGATCGCCGATATCGCGCAGTCCGAACAGCCGCAACCGGCGTCCCGCCAGCCCGAGCCGGAACCGGAGCCTGAACCTGAACCGGCCAAGCCCGCCGCCAGCCAGTCGTCTTCTCCGCAGCAGGCTTCGACGTCCGAGCGTACTCCCGCGAGCAGCGATGGTGGCTGGGTGGTCCAGGTCGGCAGCTTCGGCCAGTCAGACAACGCCACACGGTTGGCTGCCAAGCTCAAGGAGCAGGGTTTCGCGGCATACTCCCAGCCCCGGGACAACAACCTGACCACGGTCTACGTGGGGCCGTTCTCGTCGTCGGACGCTGGCGAGAAGGCGCGCTCCGAGCTCAAGCAGGCCGCCAATATCCAGGGGCTGCTGATTCGCAAGCCGGGTAGCTGATGACACTGACCTGGCTCGACTATGCCTTCCTGCTGGTGTTGACGATATCGATGCTGGCAGGTTTCATGCGTGGCCTGGTGCGAGAGGCGCTGGGACTCGGGGCCTGGATCGTGGCGTTGCTGGCGGCGCGGATATTCGCCCAACCGATCGCCGATCTGCTGGCCCCCTATATCTCCCACCCCGACGCACGACTGGTACTGGGTTTCGTGCTGATCATCTTCGTGGTGGTGATGATCTGCGGCTTCATCATCCGGCTGCTCAATGCGGCGGTCGAGTGGGTCGGCATGGGCTTCTTCAATCGCCTGGCCGGCGCGGCCTTCGGCCTGGCCCGGGGAGCGGCGATCCTGGTGATCGTCACCGTCGTCATCGGGCTGACGCCGCTGGCGCAGCTGCAGGCGTGGCAGCAGGCGCAGCTGAGGCCGTCATTCGAATCCCTGCGCGAGTGGGCGGTGGTCCAGCTGCAGGGCTGGGACGTCGATACGACGGCTGCGGAGGATGCCATGCGGCAACTGCCGATGACGCTGCCGCGAAGCGACAATTCTTCATCCAGTCAGAACGGCCGGGGTGTGACCATTCCGATCCCCGGTCCGACCGAAAAACCGGCGCCCTGAAGGAAGCGATGAACGAATAGACGAGCGGCATGAAGTGCCAGATGCCCGGAGCGCAGGACCGCAACTCAGGGGTCGTGTCGAGGGTTTCGAGCTGGCGACTCGCCCGCGCAGACATTCGTGCACTGTTTCCCGGAAGGGTGCGACCAAGCGAGGTAAGGCGGCATGTGCGGTATCGTAGGCCTCATGGCCAATGAAGCGGTCAATCAGTTGATCTATGACGCATTGACGGTTTTGCAGCACCGCGGACAGGACGCCGCCGGCATGATGACCTGGGATGAGGGTCGCTTTCTGCTGCGCAAGAACAACGGGCTGGTGCGCGACGTGTTTCATACGCGCCACATGAAGCGTCTGCAGGGCCACCTGGGGATCGGCCATGTGCGCTACCCGACCGCGGGCTCCGCGAGCGAGGCCGAGTCCCAGCCGTTCTACGTCAATTCGCCCTACGGCATCACCCTGGCCCACAACGGTAACCTGACCAACTCGGAACAGCTCAAGCAGGAGCTGTTCTCCTCCGACCTGCGTCACATCAACACCAGCTCCGACTCCGAGGTGCTGCTCAACGTGTTTGCCCACGAATTGGGCAAGCAGGGGCTGTACCTCACCCCGGAAGACATCTTCGACGCGCTGCGCCGCGTCCATCGTCGTTGCAGTGGCGGTTACGCGGCGGTCGCGATCATCAACGGCTTCGGTCTGGTGGCGTTCCGCGACCCCCATGGCATCCGGCCGGTGGTCTACGGCACGCGCCAGACCGCCGAGGGCCAGGAGGTGATGATCGCCTCCGAGTCGGTGGCGCTCGACGTCGCCGGCTTCGAACTGGTGCGCGACCTGGCACCGGGCGAAGCGATCTTCGTCGACATGGACAAGAACATCCACACGCAGCAGTGTGCCGACAAGCCGCGGCTGACACCGTGCATCTTCGAGCACGTCTACCTGGCGCGTCCCGACTCCATGCTCGACGGTGCCTACGTCTACGGCACCCGGATGCAGATGGGGCGCAAGCTGGGCGACCGCATCCAGCGGGAATGGCCGGACCACGATATCGACGTGGTGATCCCGATTCCGGATACCTCCCGGACCACGGCGCTGGAGTTGGCCCAGCACATCGGGGTGACCTTCCGTGAAGGTTTCATGAAGAACCGCTACATCGGGCGGACCTTCATCATGCCGGGCCAGACCCAGCGCAAGAAGTCGGTCCGCCAGAAGCTCAACGCCATCGCCAGCGAGTTCGAAGGCAAGAACGTGCTGCTGGTGGACGACTCCATCGTGCGTGGTACGACCTGCAAGCAGATCATCCAGATGGCGCGGGACGCCGGTGCCAACAAGGTCTACTTCGCTTCCGCCGCGCCGGCGGTGCGCTATCCCAACGTCTACGGCATCGACATGCCGGTGGCCACCGAACTGGTCGCCCACGGTCGTACCGATGCCGAGGTGAGCGAACTGATTGGCGCCGACAAGCTGATCTATCAGGATCTGGAGGATCTCAAGGCCGCCTGTCGTGAAGTCAATCCGGCACTGGACGATTTCGACTGTTCCGTCTTCGACGGCAGCTACGTGACCGGCGATGTCGACGAGGCCTATTTCGCGGCGCTGGAGGCTTCGCGCAACGATGCCGCCAAGCAGCGCGAGAGCCTCAACGCCGTGGTCGACCTGCACAACGATATCGAAGACGATTGAACCTTCCGACCCGATGATCCGCTCATCGGGTCCTGCTTTCAGGAGCTGCAGGATGAGTTTTGACGACGACCTCACGCCGGGGTTGGAGACGTTCGGCCTGGAGACGCTGGCGATCCGCGCGGGGCACGAGCGCACCCACGAGCAGGAGCACGGCGAGCCGATCTTCCCGACTTCCAGCTTCGTCTACGGCAGCGCTGCGGAGGCGGCGCGCAAGTTCAAGGGCGAGGAACCGGGTAACGTCTACTCCCGCTTCACCAACCCCACGGTACGCACCTTCGAACGGCGTCTGGCGGCGCTCGAGGGCGGCGAGCGCTGCGTCGCCACCAGCTCCGGCATGGCCGCGATCCTCTCCACCGTGCTGGCGCTGCTGGAAGCGGGCGACGAAGTCATCGTGTCGCGCTCGGTGTTCGGCTCGACCATCGCCCTGTTCGACAAGTATCTCGCCAAGTTCGGCGTGGTGCCGCGGTATGTCGAACTCAACGATCTGGCGCAGTGGGAAGCGGCGATCACGCCCCGGACCAGACTGCTTTTCGCGGAGACGCCGTCGAACCCGCTCAACGAGCTGGTCGACATCGCGGCGCTGGCCGAACTGGCCCACCGCCACGGCGCCTGGCTTGCGATCGACAACTGCTTCCTCACCCCGGCGCTCCAGCGGCCGCTGGAGCTGGGGGCGGACCTGGTCATCCACTCGGCGACCAAGTATCTCGACGGTCAGGGCCGGGCGATCGGCGGGGCGGTCGTGGGGCGGGACCAGGAGCTCGAGCAACTCTACGGCGTCGTTCGCACCTGCGGCCCGTGCATGAGCCCGTTCAACGCCTGGATCTTCCTCAAGGGGCTGGAGACGCTCAGCCTGCGGATGGAGGCCCACAGCCGCAACGCGCTGGCATTCGCGGAGTGGCTGGAGTCGCAGCCGGCCATCGAACGTGTCCACTACAGCGGCCTCGGAAGCCACCCGCAGCATGCGCTGGCCAGGCAGCAGCAGCGGGGCTTCGGGGCGGTGATGGGGCTCGAGGTGAAGGGCGGCCAGGAGGCGGCGTGGACGGTGATCGACAACACTCGCCTGATGTCGATCACCGGCAACCTGGGGGACGTCAAGACCACCATCACCCATCCCGGCACCACCACCCATGGCCGTCTCAGCGACGAGCAGCGCGCTTCCGCCGGCATCCGGGACGGTCTGATTCGCATCGCCGTCGGGCTGGAGACGCTAGACGATCTCAAGGCCGATGTCGCACGCGGGCTGAAATTGCTCTAGCCGCTCCGTCGGCAGTTTCGATAAGCTCCGGCATTCTCGTCGGAGCTTTTCTCCTTCCTCCCGAACGCCCGCGCTGTCTAGGGCAGGTTTCGACGTTGTCGCACTTCCTAAATCCTACCGGTAGACGCTGCAACGCCATTGTTTCCCGCTCGTCACCAATCGTTTTACGGATCCCGCTCTAGCTTCCTGATCGTGAGGCAGTATGCTGAATCGAGACGAATGGGAGATACGCCGTGTGGGCTAATACGCGATCGGGTTGGGGCTGGGTCAGCATCACCATTCACTGGGCGAGCGCGCTGGCGATTTTCGGTCTGTTCGCCCTGGGCTGGTGGATGACCGGCCTGGGGTACTACGATCACTGGTACCACCTGGCACCGTGGTGGCACAAGTCGATAGGCATCCTGGTACTGCTGGTGAGTGTACTGAGGGTGATCTGGAGAGTGCTGCAGCCGACGCCGGTCGCCCATGGCACGCGGCTGGAACGACGTGCGGCGCACATCGGCCATGGCCTGATCTACGCGCTGATGTTCGTCGTGATGATCTCCGGCTACCTGATTTCCACGGCGGAAGGCGACGGCATCAGCGTGTTCGGCTGGTTCACCATGCCGGCGCTGGTGTCGGGTTTGCCGGATCAGGCCGTGCTGGCGGGCGACGTGCACTGGTACGCGGCCTGGGCGCTGGTGGTTCTGGCCGTCGGCCACGGTCTGGCGGCCTGCAAGCACCACTGGCTGGATCGCCAGGATACGCTGGTCCGGATGCTGACGCCCCGTGCGGGCAGGCAGCGCTGATCACGCTTTTCCGGCCAGGGCGGCCGGCCCCGTGCCGAACGCCCTGGCCGAATCGCTCGGCAACATGAATTCAATCGCTTCGAGGAGCAAGACGATGTTGAAGAAGACCGCACTCGCCACGCTGATCGCCGCCGCGTCGGCCATGCCGCTGGCCCAGGCCCAGGCAGCCGACTACAAGATCGACACCGAAGGCCAGCATGCCTTCATCCAGTTCAAGATCAGCCACCTCGGCTACTCGTACATTCTGGGCAACTTCAAGTCGTTCGACGGCGGGTTCAGCTACGATCCCGAGTCGCCGGACGACTCCAGCGTCAACGTGACCGTCGACGTCGACAGCCTGGAAACCAATCACGCCGAGCGCAACAAGCATATCCTGAGCGGCGACTTCCTCAACGCGGGCGAGTTCCCCCAGGCCACGTTCAAGTCCACCAGCTTCGACGTCGACGATGATGGCGAGGAGGCCGAAATGACCGGCGACCTCACCATCCATGGCGTGACCAAGCCGGTCACGTTCGAGGTCGATCACATTGGCGGCGGCGACGATCCGTGGGGCGGCTATCGGCAGGGCTTCGAAGCTTCCACGACCCTGGATCTGGCCGATTTCGATATCGACATGAGCCAGTTCCCGGAGCCGATGCACAGCGTCGAACTCTATATCGTGCTCGAGGGTATCCGTCAGTAGGACGTTTCGGGCAGGGAGGGCGTCCGGTGACGACCTCCAGAGACGGGATCCCGGCCATGGTGCCGGGATCTTGCGTCCTGGGACGTCGGTTGGCGGGGAAGCGTCCGGACGGCCGCGGCAGGGTTCAGCGGTCGCCCAGGTAGTGCGCCACCTCGCGGCGGTCGCGGCGATGCTTCCAGCGCCGAACCCAGCGACCGCGGCACCAGAGCGGGCCGCGCCAGGCGATGTCGCGGAGATCACCCAGGTTGAGCGCCTTCCAGCGCTCGCCCTGGCCATGGCGCGGCAGGGTCCGGGACTCCCCTCCGACCGCCTCTTCCAGCGACGCCAGCAGCAGCGCGGTGCGCTCGCGTGTGGTCAGTCCCTCGCCGCGGCCGGCGGGCTTCTCCCTGGCCAGAAACAGGTTCGGGTCTTGCCGGCTACGCAGTTTCGCGTCGACATCGATGGCGTCGTTCTCGTCCCGGGTCAGGCCGAACATCTCGAGCGTGGGCGAGGGTTTCAGGTGATCGGTCACGACGAGTAGATCGGCGTCGACCACGCTGCCGTCGTCCAGGATCAACTGGCCCTGATGGTAGCGGGTTGCCGTCGCGACCAGCTCCAACTGCAGTCCGCGACGATGCAGGCGCTGGGTCAGCCAGCGATTGGCACGCTGGCAGGCGCCGGGGAGCAGCTTCCGGTCATTGGCGATCAGCGTCACCGGCAGCCGACGTCCGTAGCGCTCGCCCAGTGCCAGCAGGTTGGCGGCCAGTTCGACGCCACTCGGCCCGCCGGCGAGGAGCGCGACGCGCGGCAGTCTGGCCGCAGCGCCTGCGAGCTGGCTCTCCAGCCGTTGGCGCAGTTGCCACAGATCGTCGGCGGAAGCGGTGAAAACGCCCTGCGCGGTATAGAAACCGGGGATGGCGTGTTCATCCACGACGGGCGGCAGGTCGAGCGATAGCCAGTCGTAATCGAGTTCGCGCCCGTCGGTGAGCGTGATTCGGCGCTGGTGTCGATCGACCTGCGCCACGCCGGCGCGGACATGGACACCGCCGTGAACGGCGATGCGGTCCGCAGGGAGACGAACGTCGTCGCGCTGCCATTCGCCGCCCAGCATGCCGCCGAGCCAATCCGAGAATGCGAAGTCCTGCCGGGTGACCAGCGTCACTCGAGCACCGCGTCGCACGAGGCGCTCTGCATGGGCTGCAACGTGGAGATGGGAGTCGCCGTTGCCGACGAGTACCAGATGCCGGCCCTCGGGCGGGCGGTCGGAAGAGCGCGGCTGGGTATTGGGCATGCCTCGATCCGGGCGGAAAATCAGCGTTCAGTCTAGCATGGGCTGGGAGCGAGGCTTGAAGATGTCGTTTTCACCCACAGTGTCGTTCTAGCCGGCCTTCGATTTCATCCGATCTTTCCTACCAAGGAGACAGCATCATGGCACGTCATATACTGCCGCAACCCGGTCTGGGAACCTATCGACTCAAGGAGCAGGCGGTGATCGACTCGGTGACCTCCGCCCTCGAACTCGGCTATCGCCATCTCGACAGCGCCCAGATGTATGAAAACGAGGCCGCGGTGGGCAAGGCGATCCGCCAGAGCGGCGTTCCGCGCGACGAGCTGTTCGTGACCACCAAGATCTGGTGGGACAAGCTGGAGCCGAAGGCGCTGACCGGAGCCATCGAGCAGAGCCTCGAGAACTTCGGCCTCGACCGGCTCGATCTGATCCTGATCCACTGGCCTTCGCCCGGCGACGAGGTGCCGATGGCGGATACCCTTGCCGCGCTCGATGCCGCTCGAGCTCGCGGTTTCACCCGGCATATCGGCGTTTCCAACTTCACCATTGCGCAGATCGACCAGGCCCTCGGCCTGCCGGGCGGCGAGAACATCGTCACCAACCAGATCGAGGTGCACCCGTTCCTCGCCAACCGCAAGCTGGTCGAGCACTGTCAGGCCAAGGGGCTCGATGTCACGGCCTACATGCCGCTGGCGGTGGGCAAGGTGATGAAGGACCCGGTGCTCCAGCGTATCGCCGACGCCCACGATGCCTCTCCGGCGCAGGTCGCCCTGGCCTGGATCGCGGCACGCGACATCATCGTGATTCCGTCCTCCACCAATCCGGCCAACCAGAAATCCAACCTCGAGGCGATGAAGCTCCGGCTCAGCGACGACGAGATCGCCCGGATCGACGATCTCGATCGCGGGGACCGGCAGGCCAATCCGTCGTTCGCCCCGGATTGGGACGAGTGAAGCCGGCCGGCGAGTGCGATGGGCGCCGTCCCGGCAGGCGTCGTGAAACGCAGGCGTTCACGGTCGTCGAATTTTTGTCGCGCTCGCGGGTCAAAGCGTTACCGTTTCAAGAGGATCAGCGATGCGTACACGGATGATGGCGAAGCGAAAGAGTCCCGATCTGCGCCCGGGGTTGGGACTGGGTGCATGCGTACTGGCAGCCATGCTGGCGTTGCCGGTCTGGGCCCAGGATGGCGCGGCGACGCAGGATTCGGCGCCGAATGTCGCGTCGGAGGATGAAGCGCCGCAGGCGCCCGCCAACGCCTCCCAGGTCGACCATGAGTCGATCGAGAAATCCGGCGGCGTCGGTCGGGAGAACGCCGGTTTCACCGCTGGCGGCGCCCAGACTCCGGTCGACCAGCGCCCCAACGCCTTGAGCTTCGATCAACTGGATGTGGACGGTGATGGCGTGATCGACGAGGACGAGGCAGTCAGCGCCGAGCAGCGGAACCTGTTCCAGCAGCTCAACGATCCGGAAGCCGGCGGCGTGACACGGGAGCGCTTCGAGCAGGCGATGGGCGCCGATACGTTAGCCGAGTGAGACCGCCATGCCGTGGCGTTCTCCATTCCCGAAAAAAATCCCGGCCTGAGCCGGGATTTTTTTGTCGAGTCGCGGGTGCGAGGCCGGGGTCAGTCGACAACGGCGGCGATCGCCTTGGCCACGTAGGGCAGGTTCTCGCTGGTGAATCCGGCGACGTTGGCGCGACCGGAGCCGACCATGTAGATGCTGTACTCGTCGCGCAGCCGCTTGACCTGCTCGGTGGAGAGCCCGGTGTAGGAGAACATGCCGCGTTGCTCGGCCACGTGGGCAAAGCGCTGGTCGAGGCCGTAGGGCTTGAGCGAATCGACCAGGTCGCGACGCAGCGTGTTGATGCGGTCGCACATCTCGGTCAGCTCGCTTTTCCAGAGCTGGGTCAGCTCCTCGGACTCGAGAATGTCGACCACGATCGCCGCGCCATGGGAGGGCGGGGTCGAGTAGTTCTCGCGCGCCACGATCGCCATCTGGGAACGCACGTTCTCCATCTGCTCGGCGGTCTTGGCGATCACGATCAGGCAGCCGGTACGCTCGCGGTAGAGGCCGAAGTTCTTCGAGCAGGAGCTGGTGATCAGCATCTCCTCGAGATTCTCGGCCAGCAGGCGGACGCCGAAGGCGTCGATGTCCAGGCCGTCACCGAAGCCCTGGTAGGCGAAGTCGACCAGCGGCAGCAGCCCGCGCTCCTGGACCACGTCCAGAACCTGGCGCCACTGCGCCTGGTTGAGGTCGAAACCGGACGGGTTGTGGCAGCAGGCGTGCAGCAGCACCACATCGCCCTGAGGGATCTGCTTGAGTGCAGCCAGCATGCCGTCGAAGTCGAGACGATTGCGCTCGTCGACGTAGGGGTAGCGCTGGATCGGGATCTCGGCGCCCTCGAAGATACCGATGTGGTTCGGCCAGGTCGGGTTGGAGAGCCACACGCTCTTGCCCGGCAACTGGGTGCGGATGAAATCCGCCGCCAGGCGCAGGGCGCCGGTGCCGCCGGGTGACTGGGTGGCGCTGGCCCGGTTGGCGGCCAGGACCGGCGAATCCGGACCCAGTACCAGTGGCAGCACCGCCTTGCCGTAGCGCGGATCGCCGTGAGAGCCGATGTAGCTCTTGGTCTTCTCGCTCTCCAGCAGACGTGCCTCGGCCTGTTTCACGGCGCGCATGATCGGCGTATTGCCGTCGGGATCCCGATAGACGCCGACGCCGAGATCGACCTTCTGCGGATTGGCATCCTGATTGTACGCTTCGATCAGCCCGAGGATGGCATCTCCCGGGACGCGCTCGATCTTCTCAAACATTAGCGTGCACTACCTCGTCGGTTCTGGCGGCCATGATGAAATCGTTGCGATGCAGGCCGCGGATCTTGTGGGTCCACCAGGTCACGGTGGCCTTGCCCCATTCGGTGGTGATCGCCGGGTGATGGCCTTGCGACTCGGCGAGTTCGCCCACGCGGTTGGTGAAGTCCAGGGCCTGCGCGAAATTGCGGAACGTGAAGCTTCGCTGCAACTGCATGATGCCACCGCGTTCCACGATCTGCCACTTGGGCAGGGCCGGAAGCAGCTGGTCGATCTGCTCCGGCGTCAGGCGCGCTGCCTCTCCGTGGCAGGCGCTGCAGTGCTGTTCGGCGAGGGTCGGCATGGCTCGGTCTCCCTGCATGAATGGCAAGCGCCATGCGGCCTCGTCATGGCGCGGAATGTGGTGGCCGGCGGTCAGGCGAACCCGACGACCTCGTGCGGCACGTAGGGCGCTTCCAGGCCCTCGACTTCCTCCGCCGTCAGCGTGATCTCCAGCGCACCCAGCGCCTGATCCAGATGGTGCGGCTTGCTGGCGCCGATGATGGGAGCGGTGATGCCGGGTTTCTGCAGCAGCCAGGCCAGCGCGATCTGGGCGGGGGAGACGTTGCGTGACCCGGCGAGACCTTGCAGTGCCTCGATGACCGGTGTGTCACGCTCGAGCCCCAGCTTCCAGTTGCGCATCTGCTCGTCGCTCCTGGCGCGCGTGGTACTGCCTTCGCTGCCCACCGGCTTGCTGCCGGCGAGAATGCCGCGGGCCAGCGGGCTCCACGGAATCACGCCCACGCCCTGGTCCAGGCACTGGGGAATCATCTCGCGCTCCTCCTCGCGGTAGATCAGGTTGACCATCGGCTGCATGGTGGCGAACTTCGTCCAGCCGTTGCGCTCGGCGACGTGCTGCGCCTTGGCGAACTGCCAGGCGTGCATGCTGGAGGCGCCGATATAGCGCGCCTTGCCCGCCTTGACCACCTCGTGGAGCGCCTCCATGGTCTCCTCGATGGGCGTGTCGTAATCCCAGCGGTGGGTCTGGTAGAGGTCGACGTAGTCCATGCCCAGCCGTTCCAGCGAGGCATCGATGGCGTGATGAATATGCTTGCGCGACAAGCCGCGCTCGTTGGGGGACTTGTTGCCGGTGGGGTTGTAGACCTTGGTCGCCAGCACCACCTCCTCCCGCCGCGCGAAATCCTTCAGCGCCTTGCCGACGACGCGCTCCGACTCGCCGTCGGAGTACATGTCCGCGGTATCGAAGAAGTTGATGCCGGCATCCAGCGCCTGCTGGATGAAAGGGCGGCTCCCGGCATCGTCCAGCACCCAGTCGCGCCACTGAGGCGTGCCGTAGGTCATGGTGCCGAGACAGAGCGGAGAGACCTTGAGGCCGGTACGGCCGAGGTGACGGTATTCCATGCGAGAACTCCCGGTGAATCGTGGATGAAGGGACTTCTCACCATAGCAGTCAATGGCGGGTTCGTTACGCGGATCGCCATGACCCGGCAGGCCATCCTTGGCATAATGCTGCGCTTTCTCTCGTTGTTCCCCGTCTGGAGTCGACATGACCGCCTGGAACAAGCTGCTGGTCGCGACGACGCGGCTGCTGGATCTACACGACAGCGCCCACGAACCGGGCTCGCCCTTCGTCCAGGTCTCCCAGGAGCAGCGTCGCGGCCTTCGCGACGGCTACTGGCTCGACCTGGGCTGCCTGCTGCTGGACTACCTGCTCGAAGTGGACTTCGCCACCAACAGCGCCTTCGTCACCCAGCGTCGCTGCCTGGCCCATCTGCGAGGGGACTATCCCGAGCTGCCCGCGGACGACCTGTGCTTCGTCATCAATCTGCTGGCGACCCCCAGCGAGATTCACTATCGGGAGTGGCAGGCGGATACCGCCGACAGCGGGGCCGGTGAGGGCGAAACCCCGCCGGGAACGCGCAGCGGCCGCAGCACCAAGCGCACGGCGCTGATCGAGAAGCAGGGCCAGACCGGCCAGGTGCGCCTCACCCCGAGCGGCCGCCAGGCGGTCACCCTGGCCAGCCAGGTCGAGGACCTGCTCTATTCGGAGTATGACGCCGCCAAGGTCATTGCCGCGCTCTCCCGCGGGGACTACGCCCGGGTCCCCGACATCACCCAGCAGATCCTGATGGCGATTCGCGCGCTGACCCAGGAGCTGCGGCGGGTCCGCGAGAATCCGACCCACGAGGGCAAGCTGGCCGCGCTGCTGGACAACGAGCGCCACTACCACAATGCGCTGAGCACCATCCAGAGCACGCTGCTCAGCGCGCGGTCGCAGCTCTCGACGCCGACCCTGATCGCGCATTTCGATGCCTGGGCCGAGCGGCAGGAGGAGGAGTGGGACCTGCGCATGCTCTCCGCCACCATCGGGCGGGTGTTGAACGCCATCGAGAACCTCTCGCGGCGACTGTCCGAGCTGCTGTCGGATATCGCCGAGGGGCGGATCCAGTCGATGGGGGTGATCGACTTCGCCGGGCTGGCCCACCAGCTGCTGCTCTCTCCGCCCCCCGAGCGTCTGCAGGATGCGGTGGTGGCGCGAATGATGCCGCTCGGCACGCAGGTGGCGATGCCCCGCGTGGAGACGCTGCTGCCGCTGGTGGAAACCCGCCGCGCCGAGCGCAGCGGGGCGGCGCTGGTATTCGACGAGGCCAGTGACAAGCCCAGCGCCGATCCGCTGCTGGCGCGCTATCTCAAGGCGCGTGGCCCGGCCCTGCGCCAGCGCCTGCGGCAGTCGCCGCTGTCGCTGCCGGAAGCCCTCAGCGAGGGCTGGCACCACTTCGAGGCGGATTCGGACCCGGCCCACGCCGAAATCCTGGACTGCCTGCCGCAACTGCTCAACACCTTCGTCGACACCCAACTGCTCGATGACCATCTGAGCGTCGGTATCGACGACACCCCATTCGCGATCGCGCTGCCCGACGGACGCCGCATCGAGGGCGCGGTGACGCCCTCGCTGCGTCTGCGACCGACGGCATCGAAAGAACAGAAGGTCTGATTTATGAACATGATGGAAATGGGCGAGGTCGTTGCCTATCTGTTGCGCTACCGCACCGCGGAACGGGTTCCCAGCGGCGGCCGCAAGCGTCGCGCCGCGCGCGAGGGCCAGCTCTCCGAGCGCGACGTCTGTGCCCTGATCGACGACGCCCAGGAGAACGAGCGCGAGGCGTTGCGGGACTTTCTCGCCGGCCAGGGGCTGCGGCTCAAGGCGTTCGAGTCCGGCGACTATCCGGGCATCGCACCGGGATCGCGGTTCTTCGCGCTGCTGCCGGATCCCGAGCTCGAGCAGCCGCCGCTCTATACCCGCGAAGCGGTATTCGAGGCGCTCAAGCTGCGCCAGGAGAGCCGGGCCGAGCTGGCGCTGTGGTATCTGCAGCTGTGGCTGTTGCTGCATACCCTGATCTACACCCGGCTGAACCGCGCACTCTCCGACGTCAGCCGCTATCAGGAGGCCACGTTCGTCACCCGCGAACTGGTCGAACTGGTGCGCGATCAACTGGAGACGCTGCGCGGTCTCGGCGATCGGGCACCGGAGAACAGTCGGGTGCTGCTCGACGAGCGCGGCGAGGACATCCCCCGTCGGGTCAAGGCGTTCATCGATCTGCTGGTGCGTGCCGGCCACCTCGAGGCCGTCCGCGAAGCTGCCGACGAGGATGTCTGGCAGCAGACCCTGCTGGGGGCACTGGAAGCCGAGCAGATCGGGGTCAACCATCTGACCCACCTGATCGAACTGACCTCCACCGAGCCCTCGGACCGGCCCTTCGACGGCGCCGGCGAGGACGCCGCTGACGAGGCGCCGGATCGGATCACGGACGTCGGATCTCGAGATGCCGACGCCGATAGCGCCGAAGAGGCCGAGACGCGCGCCGCCGACATGTTCGACGAGCCGTCGGACGACACGGATGGATCGACGACCGAGAACGCCGAGGAGAATCGCCGGTGAGTGTCATCAACCGTATCGAGATCGCCAACCTGCTCAACAAGCACGGTGACATCGCCTCGCCCTGGGAAGCCAAGATGCGTCACCTGCTGCTCGACCTGCGCGGGCAGTCGAGCGCGGTCAGCATGGAGAACGGCTTCGGCAAGACCACCATGGCCGAGGCCCTGATCGGCATGCTCTCCCGCGATCGCCAGCTCCTGACCCGCACCCGGCGCAAGTGCTCGCCGTCGAAGGTCAACGGCGAGGGCCGCAGCTGGACGCACCTGCGCGTCGAGTTTCGTGCCCAGGACAGCGCCAGCCAGCAGGACGACATGCTGGCCGTCGCCGGCGAGGAAGTCGCCGGCGAGACCTTCGTGTTCGGCATGTACGGCTACAGCGACGGCAGCGGGCTGGTGTTCTACCACTATCCGGGCAAGCTGGCCGACGTACCGGTGCATCACATTACCCGTGACGGCAAGCTGGCGCTCTACGCCAATGCCGACTTCCAGAGCACGATGCGTGCGCAGGGGGTGACCCGGGCCCACAACCGCGAGGAGTGGCTGGAAGCGGTGGGGGCGCATATCTCGCGCCGTGAACTGGCGCAGATGGCGGCGTTCCAGAAGGAGGGCGGCGCCGACAAGAGCCAGATCTTCAACGCGATCAAGCCGCGCGCCGGCGAGAAGGCCGATCAGGCCTTCTTCTACGAAGTGCTGGCGCCGCAGATTCTGTCCGGGGCGACTCGCGGCGAGACCGACGAGGAGGAGGAGCTGATCGAGGACGTGATCCTCAACTCCGGCACCCGGATCACCGAACTGCGCCATCGGCTGGCGGAAGCCGAAAGCGACCAGCAGCGTGCCGACGACAAGGTCGAGCGGCTGGCCACCCTGAACGAAGAGGGCGAGGGGCTGCTCGAGGCGCGTCGCCAGTTGACCGAACTCGATGCCTCACTGCTCGAGGCCGAGCGACTGCTGGGCGGCCAGGCGCTGGCGCCGCTGCCGGGCTTGCCGGGAGGCAGCGGCAGCGCCGAGCAGGCCGCACCCGCCAAGGAAGCGGCCGACAACGCTGTCGGCTTCGCCTGGGCGGCCGGCGATACCGAACGCCCGCGGGTCTCCACCTGGCTGCTGGCCAGGCTGTCGCGCCAGGCCGAGCGCAACGTGCGGCTGGCGCTTTCCGAACGCGGTGCGCGCGTCGATACGCATCGTCGCCTGATCCACCTGCCGCAGGCGACCTGGATCACGGCCCGCGACATCGGTCATGTCTCGTTCGACCAGGCCCGGGCCTGGCTGGCGGACAGCCACGCCTTCAATGACGACGCCTCTCGCTACCGTGCGCTGGGCCTGCTCGACGACGCCGCCGAGGCGTTCGAGTCGATGGATGGCAACCGATTCCGCGAAGAGGTGATCGCCGACCGCGAGTATCGCCGTTCGCTGCGGCTCGATGCCGAACAGCTCGATGAGGAGATGGAGCGGCTGGAGCAGGAGCGGGAGCAGCTGGAATCGCGCCAGCGCGATTTCATCGACAACCAGAGCGTCTACACCCAGGCGCTGGCCGAGGGGCTCTTCACCGAGGCCGAACTGGAAGCGCCGGAAGCCACCCGCGACAGCGCACAGGCCAGGCTGGCCGAGGCCCGCAAGGCCCATGCCGACCACCTGGGGCGGATGGGCGAGCTGAAGCAGCCGGCGCAGTGGTACGAAGCGTTCACTGCCGAACATCCCGCTACCACGCCCGACGAGCTGCTGGCGACCAAGGAAGCGCAGCGGGAGCGCCTGGAAGCGCAGCTTGGCGAGTGGGACGCTCAGGCTAGTTCGCTGGACACCCAGCGCGAGACGATCCGCGAAGCGCTGCAGACGCGACGCGAGCAGCGCCAGCGCCTGGAAGGGGAGCTGGCGCCGCTGGCCTCCGGCCGGCAGGCCTGGCAGACCTTCGCCGAACGCTGGCCCGAGCACTCGGCGGTGGGATTCTGGAGCGAGCGCAAGAACGCGCTGGCAGAACACGAGCAGGCGCTGGCCGAGAGTCGGCGGACCCAGAGCGATGCCAAGGCGCGCCTCGAACGGCTGACGCCGCTCAGGGACGCCGCCGAGCGTTATCGTCACTGGCACGGCGAGGCCTCGCCGGTGCATCTGCGGGACACGCTCTATCGCCAGTCACGGGAAGCCCAGGATCGCCTGCACCGACTCGACCAGCAGGGCCAGCAGCTCGGGACCCTGCAGCAGGCGCTGCACGACTTCAGGGAGTTCAGCGAACAGGCGCCCTCGGCCTGGCTCAAGGATGCCAAGGCGCGCTACCCCCGCCTGCTGCGAGAGCAGGAGACGCTGGCGGCCGCCATCGACGCGCGTGAGCAGTATCTCGAGAGCCTGAGCGGCGATCCGCTGGCCCGGCTCGCTTCCGAGGCCGAAGCCCGGGCGTGTCTCGACGCCAGGGAGATCGCCTTTCGCCCCCTCCACGAGGTGCTGGCCGGTATCGAGGCGGAAGACGGCCAGCGTCGTGAATGGCTGGCCCAGGCCGCCGGCCAGCTGTTCGCGCCGGTGGTCGAGGGTGAAGACAACGCCCGCGAAGCGTCGCAGTGCCTGGTGGACGCCGGCTGCGGCGTTCCGGTGCTCGAGGCCGATCGCCTGCAGGCGACGCTGGCACGTGGCGAGCTGCCGCTGGGGGCGGTGCAGGGCGTCGAGACGCTGGCGGTCAAGGCCGCGCTCGATCCCGCTTATCTGACCGCGCTGCGGGAGGAGACCCAGCAGCGTCTCGCGGTCGACCGTGAACGCCGGCTGGCGCTGGAAGCCGAGGTCCAGCGACTCGACCCCCACGGCGAGCGTTTCCGCCTGGCGCTGCAGGCCGAGGAAGCGGTCAGCCAGGATGTGGAAGTGCAACTGGCGGCGCTGGAGGAGCAGCGCGAGCGGGCCGAGAGCGAACGGCAGGCGCTCGAGCCGCGCCTGAGCGAAGCGGCGATGAAATCGATCGACGATTTCCAGCGCTTCCTCGAGGAGGGCGGCGAGCCCGCGCTGGAAGCGGCCGTCGAGGAGAGCGAGGCTGCCGCGGCTCGTATCGAGACGCTGAGTCCGCAGCGCGAGCAGGCCGCCAGGGAGCTGGAGACCCACGGTGAGCTCTGGCTGGCGGCGGAGCGATTCGCCACGGCCGGTGGCGTCGAGCGTCTCGAGGAGATCGACGCCAGTCTGGCGGCGCTGACCGAGACCTTGACCGAGTACGAGGAGCGGTTCGCCGAGATCGCGCTGCAGAGTGAAGAGTTGAACGCCCGTCGCGACGAGTGTCGCGAGCAGCTGCGTCATCTGTTCGCCGACGGGGAGCGCGAGCGCCTGCGCCGGCTGGCGGCGTTCGTCGCCGAAGAGGGGCCGGGCTTCATGCGCGATGCCGAGGCTCGGGAAACGGCACTGGCGGCCGCACTGGCCCAGGCCAGTCGACGAGCCGACTTCGATTTCGCGCGGATCCGGGCCTTCCTGGATGTCCGCGACGATCAGGGGGGCAATCGCACCCTGGAACGCGACATCGGCCGCCTCAAGCAGTCGCTCAAGGAGGCGCGGGAGCGGCGCAAGGCCAATGGTCGCGAGCAGGGCGCGGTGGAAGCCCGCGTGGCCCGCCACCAGCAGGCGCTGACGGTGGTGGACCAGCTGGCGGTGGCGTGGCTGGAGGTGTTGCGTCAACTGCCCGAGGGCTGGCTGGAGCGTGCCGCCGCGGACGCCACGGCCCGCTGGCCGGCGGTGGGTGTCGACGCGCCACGGCTCGACGCGGCCATGGACGACTGGCGCCAGTGGCTGGCGACGGCGCTGGATGATCCCGACCAAGAGACGGATGCCGCCGCTTTCGATCTCGAGGCCTTGGAGACCTGTCAGCAGACCCTGCTGGAGGGGCTGGGTGGGCTCAACCTCGGTGAGCGTGCCCGCAACCGGGAGCGGCAGGCCCGCGATGTGGCGGCCCGGGAGAAAGCGCTGGCGCTGTCGCTGGAGTCGGCCAGTGCCAGCCGGCTGTTCAACGAAACCGAACGCGCGCGGCTGGATACGCTGGAGGGCGTCAGCCACGCGGCGCTGGAGTCGCTGCGCGGTCTGCACCGCCAACTGGGGGGGCAGCTGGAGGAGCATCGCCAGCGCGTGGCCCGGTTGCACGCATCCCGGGAGCAGATCGAGGACACCCTGGTCGAGCGCCTGAGTTCGATCATCATCGACGCGGCCGGCAATCTGGAAATTCTCAAGCGTGCCGCAAAACGCTCCAGCGGCGGTGGCGCCTACTTCGAGGTCAAGGCCGACCTGATCGCCGACGAGTCGGTGCGGGAGCTGATCCAGCAGTTGCTGGCGGACATCGACGCCCATCTCGCGGTCCAGCGGCGGCGCCTCGAGCAGGCCGGCGATGGCCCGCAGGCCAAGGGCGGCCGCGACGACGAGCTGACCCGCCAGATTCGCCGGCGCATCTACCGCGGGCTGTTCTGCGACGTCACCATCCGTCTCAAGCACGATGCGATCCGCCCCCACGGCCGGCTGTTCTCGCTCAACGAGGACATGTCGGAAGGCCAGCGCGAGGCGGTCTCGCTGATGTGGCTGGTGAAGCTTTCCGAGTTCGCCATCGAGCGCGAGCTGCGCGAGCTACCTGGCAGCCACAAGCGCCGTGCCCGGGCCAGCCGCGAGAGTGTCATCCTGCTCGATGGCCTGTTTTCCAAGCTCTCGCACCGCCGCCTGATCCAGGATTCGCTGGAGTCGCTGCGCAATACCCGCGGGCGTTTCCAGATGATCGGCCTGATCCACAACCCCAACTACGAGAACGACCCGAGCATCTTCCCCACCTACCTGGTCGGCAGCGTGATCGGCGGCCAGCAGGGGCAGGGCGGCCACGTCATCGTACGGGAAGGGCAGGCGGTGGCTCCCGAGGAGGCCGGCCGGGGTAGCGGCGAAGCCAGCCTGTTCGGGATTCATGTGACCCCGGCGGCGGTGGAGTAATCAATGAGTTCCATGACAACGGCTATTGGTCGATAAAGGGGAGTGCGAGGGGCCTGCCCCTCGCAATAACGAGCAGAAGGAGGGTAAGGACTCAGTCAGTGGTGAGTCGATTCTGCTGAAATCTGTCGCCTTGGAAACAGGCTGCTGTTCGAAGCGGCAGCCCGTAGCCCGTATCAACGCGGCGAGTCGTAACGTCCGCCACGACCGTTGGAGTAGACCACCTGCCACAGCTGGAGGTCCCGCGCCCGGAAGGCGCCGGCGCAGGAGCCGAGATAGTAGAGGAACATCCGCTTGACCCGCTCGCCGTAGTGGTCGGCGATCTCGTGCCAGTGGGCGAGCAGGTTCTCCTGCCACGCCATCAGCGTGGTGTCGTAATCGGCACCGAAGTTCTGCCAGTCCTCCATGATCAGCTTGCCTTCGCTGGCGTCGGCAACCTGCTGGATCGAGGGCAGGATGCCGTTGGGGAAGATGTACTTGTTGATCCAGGGGTCGATGCTGACCTCGTTGGTGTTGGAGCCGATCGTGTGCAGCACGAACAGGCCACCGGGCTTCAGCAGACGTTTGACGGTATCGAAGTAGGTGGCGTAATTGCGCTGGCCGACGTGTTCGAACATGCCGATCGACACGATACGGTCGAATTCGCCGCTGAGCTCGCGATAATCCTCGAGCAGTATCTCCACCGGCAGCCCGGCGCAGCGTTCACGGCCCAGCTTTGCCTGCTCTTCGGAGATGGTGATGCCGGTGACTTCGACGCCGTACTGGCGGGCGGCATGCTCGGCGAAGCTGGCCCAGCCGCAACCGATGTCGAGCACTCGCATGCCGGGTTCGAGATCCAGCTTGCGGCAGGCGAGGTCGAGCTTGGCGACCTGGGCCTCGTGCAGCGTGCGCGCTTCCTTCCAGTAGCCGCAGGAGTAGCAGAGCGTCTCGTCCAGCATGCGGGTGAAAAGGTCGTTGCCGAAGTCGTAGTGCTCCTTGCCGACGATATAGGCACGAGCCTTGCTCTGCAGGTTCATGAAGGTGGACTGAAGCTTGTAGACGATGCGTTCGGTGGTGGTGTGCGCGACCGTGCCGAGTCCGTGGCGTAGCAGGCGGTGGATCATCTCGTCGATGCGATCGCACTCCCACCAGCCATCCATGTAGGCTTCGCCGAAGCCGATGGAACCCTGGCGAACGACCCGCGAGAAGAGGTCGGGGTGGTGAACGCGAATATCCCAGGGCTGGTTGCCGTTGAGGGTGACACCGGAGCCTTCGAGCAGTTTCTCCAGCGTCTGACGGGCGCGGGTGTCGGGCAGCGCGACGGGGGCGATAGGCGTATTACTGGTCATGTTGTTTCCTAGCAAGGGGCGCAGTGTGCTCCCCGGCCGCCTGACGGCATCGTTCCGCTCGAACGACGAAAAATAACCTTTTGAATTGCGGGTTCGACCGCGCTGACGCGTTTTTTCGGTCATTTTCCACTCGCTTGAAACGGTTCGAAGGATCAAGCTATGGCGGCGGGAGGGCGTGGTGCGCCACGGTCCCTGTTCCCTGTTGGCCATGCGCTATCCGAAACAATAAGTGTTCGATGACGTTTCAGATAGAGTCCAGCCGTAATTGCATTAGCCTTATTTACATTGCGTGCTAACGGCTTTGCCGTCAATAAGCCTAGCGCTATTGCCATGATAGTCCAGGCCCGATCCCGTTTTTTTACAGCGGGTTCGGCTCGCCGATACACTGGATCGACTCGGTCGAATCCACTGCCCGGCGCGGGCGCGATTCGAACGACGGAATTCAGCGCCATGGAAAAACCGATCGGAGGAGCGAAACTATGCACGTCATCGTCGATCTATGTGTCGTGCCGCTGGGAGTCGGGGTGTCGGTATCGCCCTACGTGGCGGCGTGTCAGCGAATCATCGAGGACTCGGGCCTCCATCATCGAATGCATGCCTACGGCACCAATATCGAGGGGCCGTGGGACGAGGTGATGGCCGTCGTCAAGGCGTGCCACGAAGGGGTGCACGCGATGGGGGCGCCGAGGATCACCACGACGCTGAAGATGGGGACGCGGACGGACCGCGAGCAACGCATGGATGAGAAGGTGGATAGCGTCGAGGCCCTGCGCGGCTAGGCCTGGGCCCCATCGACATTCCGGTGGAGACCGGAAAGATGCGCCGGCCGCGGCGGCCGGCGACAGGGGGTTAGCGGCAGCGAATCGTCCAGGTGACCTTGTAGCCATCGCCTTCCTGGGTGGCGGCCTGGAGTTCGGTGTCCTCGTCGACCGTGGCGCCTTCGAGCTGCTGGTCGGCGCTGGCGGCTTTGCCCGACTCCTCCCCCGGCCCCATCGTCTGCTGCTCGACGATGACGAATTCGTCGTAGTTCTGCGCTTCGCACTGCTCCAGAGCGCGCTCCTTGGCATTGCTCATCGCCTCGTCCTTGTCATCACCCAGACCGGTCACGACGTAACGGGTGGCTTCCTTTTCGACCGAGCTGCTGTCGCTGGCGCAGCCCGCGAGGGTGCCCACCGTGAGCAGTCCCGTCAGGGCCATCCAGATCGGTGTCGTCGCTGTCATCTTCATCATGTCACTCACTCCTTGTGTCACGGTGGCCAGCTGACCGTGCGCGAAATCGCAGCGTCGCCGGCTGGTGTTTCAGTTTAGAACTTCGGTTGCCATCCGCAAGCTATCGAAATCCGTAAGTCATTCTACAGCAGGGAAAATGTTCCTGCTGCGCGAGGCGTTGTCCGTCAGGCCGACGTGGCCGGCGTCGCTTCCGGCGCTCTCAGCCAGTGGTCGCCGGCGGATAGCAGATGCGCGGTCAAAGCATCGAGAAGCTCGCCGCCGTGGCGCCAGAAGTGCCAGTAGAGCGGCACGTCCAGCGGACGCTGCGGATCGAGATCGACCAGCTCCCCCCGCGACAGCCCATCGCTTCCCTGGCACTCGGGGATCATGGCGTAGCCGATGCCGGCGAGCGTCATGTGCAGCACGCCCTCCGACGACGGGCAGAGGTGGTGCGGAAACGGCTCCTTGAAACCGTGCAGATCGAGATAGCGCTGATGCAGGCGATCTTCCGGTCCGTAGAGAATCGCCGGCGCCCGTTCCAGCGCCTGCTGGGAGACACCCTCCGCAAAATGGCGCTCGGCGAATCCGGGACTCGCCATCACGCGGTACCGCATGGTGCCGAGGGCGCGAGCGCGCGCGCCTTGGACAGGCCTCGCGGTGGCGCAGATGCAGCCGGCCACTTCGCCATCGCGCATGCGGCGTAGCGCCACCTCCTGATCGTCCACCACCAGATCCAGCAGCACGCCGCGACGGTGGCAGAAGTCGCCAAGGGTCGGCGCCCACCAGGTCGCGAGGCTGTCGGCGTTGATCGCCAGCCTGAGCCGTTGCGCCCCCTCGCCGAGGGCCGGGATCCGGTCGAGCAGATCATGCTCCAGCAGACGCACCTGCTGGGCATGGTTGAGAAGCCGCTGCCCCAGCGGGGTCGGCAGCAGGCGCGGCGTGCGGACGACCACCGGCTGGCCCAGTCGGGCTTCCAGCAACTTGATGCGCTGGGAGACCGCCGACTGGGTCAGGTTGAGCTGCTGGGCGCCGCGATCGAAACCGCCCTGATCGACGATGGCGGACAGGGCTTCGAGAAGTTTGTAATCCAGCATCAAATATTCTAATGCCTCATTAGCCAATTCATTTTTATTAATAGTCGATGTCGCCGCATGATGCGAATCCCCGTGCCTTTGCGCAGCGCCATGAGAGTTCACTATGGGAACGTCAGTCATTCAGGGTTTGTTGATCGGCGCCACGCTGATCGTGGCCATCGGGGCGCAGAATGCGTTCGTCCTGAGGCAGGGCCTGCGTCGCGAACATGGCTGGCTGGTGGCCGGGATCTGCGCCTTTTGTGATCTGACGCTGGTGGCCGCTGGCGTGGCGGGCCTCGCGCCGCTGATCGCCTCGAGCGCTACCGGCCTGCAGCTGGCGCGCTGGGGTGGCACCGGTTGGCTCGTGTGGCAGGCCGCGGTAGCGTTCCGGCGTGCGGTGCGCCCCCGCAGCCTCGAAGTGGGGGAGTCCACTAATGGACTGCCCGCGGCAGGTGCGTGGTCGGTGATCGCGGCCACGCTGGCGGTGACACTGCTCAACCCCCACGTCTATCTGGATACGGTGGTGATGCTGGGCATCATCGGCGGCCAGCAGTCCAGCCCCGTCGGATTCGTGGTTGGAGCGTCGCTGGCGTCGCTGTTCTGGTTCTTCGGGCTGGTCGGACTGGCGCACTGGCTGTCGCCACGGCTTCGCAACCCGCGGTGGTGGCAGGGCATCGACACGGCGGTCGGAGCGACCATGCTGCTGGTCGCCTGGCAGCTCGCGACTCACACGCTGTGAACAGGGTTAGCCAATCTGAATGTCGCCTTTGGCGTAGCGCACGCCCCTTGCCTGCCGTGTCGCCAGGAAATAGCCGACGGAGAGCGGTCCCACCCGGCCCAGCAGCATGGTCAGGCCCAGCAGGAACTGCCCCGGCAGCGAAAGATCGCTGGTGATGCCCCGGGACAACCCCACGGTACCGAAGGCGGATACGGTCTCGAACGCCAGATCGAGAAACGACTGTTCGCTGTCGGTGATGGTGAGCCCGAACAGCGCCATCACCACCAGCAGGACCCCGGCCAGCGCTACCGTGATCGCCTTGATCACGGTCTCCTGGGGGATCGAGCGGCCGAAGACCGTGGGGTGTTCGGTGTTGCGGTAGAACGCGCGGGCCGTCAGCAGCAGGACCACGAAGGTGGTGATCTTGATGCCGCTGGCGGTGGAGCTCGAGCCGGCACCGATGAACATCAGCACCATCACCAGCAGCGTCGAGGCGTCGGTCAGCGAGCCGGTCTCCAGCGTGTTGAAGCCGGCCGTACGCGGGGTGACGGCCTGGAACCAGGCCGCCTGCAGCTTGGCGAAAACGCTCCCCAGGCCACCCAGGGTGCCGGGATTGGACCACTCCAGGCCGAGCAGGATCGCGGTGGCGATCACATTGAGCCAGAACGTGGCCAGCAGCACGACCTTGGTCTGCATCGCCAGGCGCGACCAGCGACGATGGCGATAGAGATCGCTGACCACCACGAAGCCCAGCCCGCCGACGATGAACATCAGCGTCACCGTTGCATTGACCAGCGGATCGCCGACCTCCTTGATCAGACTGTCGGAAAAGGTCGAGAAGCCGGCGTTGTTGAACGCCGAGACGGCGTGGAAAAGGCTGTGCCACAGCCCCATCTCCAGCCCCTGCTCGGGCACCCAGTGGCAGGCCAGCAGCAGCGTGCCGACGGTCTCGGTAATGAAGGCGAAGGCGACCA